>JBCCBR010000377.1:0-4049 GCA_039033935.1 Verrucomicrobiota bacterium | reverse complement strand
CGCACGCACTCCACTGTTTGTGCTTCACGTAGCCGCAGTCGGCCCTCCGCGCTCTCTCACCGCAGGTCCCACAAGTTGCATGACCGGGCCTTTGACGCTGCCGACGTCGGTGACAATAGCGCCCGCGGCAAAGCGATCGATCCGCTCGACAACGGGCGCCATGTGCCTCGTCGGCATCGCGAGGATGACGAGATCAGATGCGGCGACCACCGCGACGGGGTCCGTACTGGCCTGGTCGACAAGCCCGGTAATTCCCGACAGTTCCTCAACAACCTCAGGTCGTCGAGCCCAGGCTGCGGTCTCGACCTTCGGGAGATACTTGCGGATGGCTTTGAGCAAGGACCCGCCGATGAGCCCCGGTGCCAGGACTGCGACACGTCGGATCCGGGAAAGCGGCTCTGCTACTGGCTCGCTCAGGGGACCCTAAAGTAGATTTTCTTCCCAGGGCTGTTCGGATCGGGAATCGAGACCTGAGTTCCACGAGCAAGGGGCTGTCCTGTCGCATTTCCCGAGGAGTCGTATCGCTCGATCGAGACGGGTCCGAGAGAGGCGTTTGCACCCGGTAGAGTCACAACAAGAGGATTGCCGGGAACTTTTTTGGCGAAAGGCATCTCAGATGCAGGCGGTGGCCCGGAAGGCTTTGGCTTGGGTGGTGGCGGAGCAGGAGTCGGGTCGGGATCCTCCGCTGTCGTGGTCGAACTCGCTTCGATATCACGAACATCACGGGGAGGTGTGCCACCCTGCTCTTCGGTCCCGGTGTATCCGAAACGCCCACTGCCCTCGGCGGAGGCGAGGCCCTGGTTGGGGTTGGCGGGCTGGCCCTCCTGCCCGGGAGCAGGCTGGTCGTCGCCATATCGTGCTGGCGGGATCGGGGCCTGCTCTGGCGGCGGCCCCTGTTGAGCCTGGCGGGTCTTGCACCCGACAGCTGTCAGGAGCAGCACCACCGCGGCGCAGAGAAACTGGAAGGAGGTTGGTTTCATCACAAGCAGACCAAAAAATATTTTAGCTTTGCTAACGGTAAGACTGGCTGGCAGGTCTCACAAGTCACAAATAAGCCGAATCCAAGCCACCTTCTAACAAAAAAGGCCCCGGAATCGCTTCCGGGGCCCGATAATTTTTTGAAATCTACCGTCATCGGGCCCGTTCAGGCACCAACGGCGGCTGCAGAGACTAGCTGCGCAGATTCTCGAGAGTGGCTTTCGCCTTGTCGCGGCCGCCAAGGCCGAAGGCGATTGCTCCACCGACGCCAAGAGCGAAGGCTGCGGCAATAATCACGGCAGTGATAGCGAGCTGGAACGTGTCGTTCGTGAGGCTGGAGATGTTAGCCTTCTGCAGGGCGACAGCCCCGAGGAAAACGATCACCGCGACGCGGACGCACTTGGACCAGAAAGGGCTGCTGACGAGCCCGGCGAGGAGATTTGCGACGAAAAATGCGATCGCAAAGATGATCACAGCAATCAAAATCCGGTAGAACCCTGGGACGAAGTCCTGAGCAAGGTCGGAGATGAATCCGAGATTCATCACTGTGATTGCCTGGGCACTGATGGTGACGAGGATCGAAGCGAAAACCACGATGCCGACGAGCTCAGAGAGCGTCTTGCCACCGATTAGGCTGCTGCTCTTGTATCCGATTTTCTCAGGAACGCTGTCCGCACCGATCGTCTGGAGAACGTTGGTGAGAATCTGGCTGACGATCTTGGCGATCATGTAGCCGATCGCGAAGAGGAGAATCCCGGCGAAGAGGAATGGGATGTAGTCGAAAATCTGAGCGATGATGCTGTTGATCGGCTCAGCTACGCTCGGCATTTCGAGCGTGTTGAGAGCGGCTGGCAGCATCAGCAGAATGATGCCGAAGAAGGCAATCATGCCGACGGTCGTTGCGACCGGCTTGCTGTCACCCGTTCCGAGGCGGCTGTCGACTCCGGCTCCGTTGAGAAGGCCGGTGAGGATCTCACGGACCACTTTCGCCAAAATGTAGGCAACCAGTAGAATCAGACCGGCACCAATCAGTTTCGGAATGAAGGCAAGGAAGCTGTTAAGAATGCCCTGGAGCGAATCGACGATCTCATTCTGCCCGACCATGCGGAGCACGAAGATCAGGAGGAAAAGCAGCAGCACATAAAAGATGAAGGTCGCGATTCCCTTTTCAGAGCCGGACGTGTCCTGGCCGAGCAATTTGGCGAGCTTGTCATCGACAGTCGTTTTCGAGAGCGCTTTCTCGATCCCTTTGCAGATCAGCTTCAGAATGAAGTAACCGAGGATGAAGATGAGAATGGCTACAATCCATGAGGCAAAGGTCCCAATAAAGGGGACGCCTTCGATCAAGCCGGTAATCTTTTCGATCATTGTGTTTTTCAGTTTAGTTTATTTAAGTTGAGGGTAAATCCGCCCGCGGTTCCTCAGGCCGTTGTGTGCGAGTCTACCTTGTAGACGCAGGACCCAGGCCAAAGTCACATGCACGGTTCATAATGAAGCGGCTCCTCCCTTTCATGGCCCATTTAGAGCGTCAGTCCACGAAAGAATTTCGAAAAGTTGGATTTGCGGGGGGACTGTAGGCCTCTGGCCTGCGACTCGTGCAGATGGAACGCGTCGTTGCGAGCGCGTGGGAGTGATTTTCGGGGTTTCGAGTTTGCGAAGTAGTCGCGGGCTTTGCGGAACAGCCGAGACGGCTATTCTCCGATGTCGCTCCGATTTCACTCCGCTTTCAGCTCTCGGAATTCACCACCGGTGCGTCGGATGATGCGCCGCCACTCTTTGATGTCGTCGTCTTTTGGCTCGAAGGCGAGGAAGTTCAGCGGCACGGGTCTGGTCCCGGATTGTTCGAGCGCTTCGACCGCTTTCGCGATATCCCGATAGGGAATGTCTTTGATGCCTCCTTCGAGTCGCCACTGGAAGCTGGCATCGGAAATGAGAAAGACAACATCGGGGCGCATCGCGACCGCCTTTTCAAGAACGCCGACGAGCCCGTAGAGATTCGAGACGACGCCATTGGTCGAAGAACTCATGGTCCCGGCAGTGACCCAGCGATCTTCGACCCACTGGGCAGCTGTCTCTTTGTTGCCGGGAGTCGCAGCGACCAATTCATCGGTAAAGGGCATGTAATTTCCCGTAAATTGCACCAGAGAAAATTGTGAGCTGATCGGTAGGGTCTCGATCAGCTTGATCGTCTCGGTCTGGATTCTTTCGAGCGGCACCCCGGACGCCTCAGCCTTGTTCACAACGCTGCTCGAAACATCAAATAGCAGGAGAATGCGATCACCTTGGGCCTTGACCCCGAAAAAGCTCATCCCACTGCCGGTGCCTCCTCCACCCGACATGCCTGAACCCATTCCACTGCCCAGCGCTGCACTGCCGACGAGCCCGTTGACCTGATCGCTGATGAGCTCAGAGGGATCGAGCGGCAGCATCTGATCGAGCGGAATTTCAGGCATCTCCGGCAGGGCAAAGTCGATCGGCCGCGTGCTGACGAGCTTGTCGCTGAAAGTCGGCTTCGGCGTCATTGCCTCGTGGCGAGCCACGTTCATTTTGTGCTCCGGCGTTTTCGGCGGAATTTTCACCGTCTTCTTCATTTCAAACTTGGCCTCCGGGCGATTGAATCGCTGGGCCACAGTCCAGAGACCGAACAAGATCAGACCAACGACATGCACCGCGATCGACCCGATGATGATCGAGCTGATGAGGGTGCCGCGTGCCTTTTTAGCGGCGAGTTCGGTGTCGCTGAGCTGGCGCTTGGGCCGCTTCGGCTTCTTGCTTCCAGATGACTGCAGATCGATCGAAATTTCACTCATCACCACCTCCTCCTGCCAGGGTGACCCCGCTGATTCCAGCCTCAGCGCAGGCGTTGAGAACATTGACGAGCTGCTGGTGCGGGACCGTATCGTGGGGCGCGACAGTTACCAGTGCGTCGGACTGGGCATTGTCGGCTGCCTTTTTGAATCGGATCAGGACGGCCCGCAGGTCCGGCAATGAAGCGGCGGTCGCGTTGTCGAGTTGCTGCTCGTTGAGAACGACCTGCCCATCCGGCTCGATGATGATGCGGGCCTCATCGG
>JBCCBR010000376.1:0-4081 GCA_039033935.1 Verrucomicrobiota bacterium | reverse complement strand
CCCCTCATTTTTCCAATTTACGACTCAATCCTATTTTATTTCTGTGTTGTGAGGGCAACCCCCCCCCCACCCTCGGGGGGGGAGTGGGGGCCGCT
Source organism: Verrucomicrobiota bacterium (assembly GCA_039033935.1). Classification (GTDB taxonomy): domain Bacteria; phylum Verrucomicrobiota; class Verrucomicrobiia; order Verrucomicrobiales; family DEV007; genus Arctic95D-9. The sequence continues at coordinate 3,986 of JBCCBR010000376.1, read as the reverse complement.
ACTCTTTTGAGAAAAGCAGTTCTCCATCGATTGTCATTGGCGATGAAGCCTGGCTAGAGTCGCGGTAGGTAATATAGAGTCGCGGTAGGTAAAAGTGATTCGGCAGCGCTTACTGCCTCTCAAGCTGCTAAGAGCTTGGTGCCAAAATGATCGCAGCCGTTTACTTCTGAGGTCCGCCGTTTTCAGAAAAACTCACCCACCGGCCTGGCGCAACAGCACCATGAACTGAAGCGGTTCGAGGTCGAGCGCTTTGGCGGCGATCACAGTCTGCCCGGCGATGATATCGAGCAGCACTTTCTTCATCCCGAGCCGTCGCAGTTGGGGTGCCGAGACTGACTGTGGACGATCGCTGAAGTTAGCCAGACAAAGCACGGTCTGATCGTCGGTCGTTCGAAAATAGCCAAAGACCTGATCGTTTCCGGTCCTGACTACTTCGGTATCCCCACGGGCGAGTGCCGGTGTGTTGAGCCTGAGCTGGTGCAGTTTCAGGAACCCCTGGAAAACGAGATTCTCAAGGCTGCCTTCGACAGAGCGGAGTTCACTCTTTTCCCAGTCATGAGCGGGGCGATGAGTCCAACGCGCGTCGCCCTCTTTGTCTGGATCGGATTCGTAGCTGGAATCATTCAGCATCGCGAGCTCTTCGCCAAGATAGATGAGCGGAATGCCACCGATTGTGAAACTGACCCCGTGAAGGAGGAGCAGTCTCCGCACCGCAAGCTCGAGCTCTTCGCTATCGCCCTCCCGAAGTGCTTTGCCAATCCCGCAGAGTGAGGCACTGGTGCCACAAACCCGAGCGTCCCCTGTCGTGACGTCTTCCTGGAACATGACTCCCTCAGCGAACGAAGAATCGTGTCTGCCGCTGTAGAACTGATTGAGAAAGCGTCGATGGCCGTGGGGGTCGATCCCGAGCGCGAGGGCATCGCCGTTGTCAAAACCCCAGCCGATATCGTCGTGCGAGCGCACGTAGTTGAGCCAGGCGCAGTCGGGAGCAATATCGAAGCGCTTCTCCATCGAAGTCGTCAGGAGCCGTGCATCGCGGGTCGCTAGGCTCTCCCAGAGGAGGGCCATCAAGAGTGGATTGTAGGAAAGCTGACACTCATCGGTGCCAATGTATTTTGAGATCTCATCGGGCGCGACGATCGCCTCCGACTTAAAGAGCATCCCCGGCGCGACAATTTTGGTGATGGCGTTAAAAGCACGGATCACCTTGTGGGCCTCCGGCAGATTTTCGCAGTTGGTCCCTTTCTGCTTCCAGATGAATGGGACCGCATCCATCCGTAAAACCTCGACCCCGATATTGGCGAGGAAAAGCATTTCGGCCGCCATCGCGTTGAACACCTCGGGATTCCGATAGTTGAGGTCCCACTGATAGGTGTGGAAGGTCGTCCAGACCCATCGCTTCAAGCGGTGGACGTAAGTGAAGGCACCGGGGTGTTCGTCGGGAAAAATGGCACGGAGATGGGCTTCGTATTCCTCGACTTCGTGGCGGGACTGAAACATGAGGTAAAAGTCCTGAGCGGATTCATCTCCCTCGAGCGCCCGCCGCGCCCATTCGTGCTCATCTGAAGTGTGATTAAACACAAAATCGAGCACGAGACTGATGCCCTGGCTGCGCAATTCGCCGGCGAGATGGCGGAGGTCTTCGAGCGTGCCGAGATCGGGGTCGATTTCTCGATAGCTGCTGACCGCGTAGCCCCCATCGTCGTCTCCATCTGGACTCCGGTAAATTGGCATCAGGTGTAGATAGCTGATCCCGAGTTCTTTCAGATAAGGAATCCGCTCCTCTATTCCGGCCAAGTCTCCTGAAAAGAGATCCACATAGGCCATCCCACCAATAAGATGGCCCGACTGATACCACGAGGGGTCGGTCTCGCGCATCACATCGATCGATTTCCATTCAGCATCGCGCTCCAACCAGCTGGACGCCATGATCTCAAGGAGCCGCTCGAGGTGAAAATAGAAATCGAAGTTTTCCCCGTAGAGATCGAGCAGGAGCTGAAGCAGTGAAGGAAAATGAGCCTCGAGCCTGGCTTCGAAAGCCTGCCATTCAGGCGAATCGTCATCTACCGCCTCGGGAAACTTTGCCTGCAGCATAGCGAGCATACGGGCGAGCGTTCGCTGCGAAATTTTCTCAGTTACTGTCATAAAAAGGGCTGGGCCGACTCTGGGGAGACTGTCTTAAGAAGACTTTCGATGGATAACCGCGAAAGGTTCACCCGATCGATCGATCAAATTTATTCGCCCTCATTTAAGTGGGCCACCATGTCCGGTGAGAGCACTGCTTCGGGCTCGGAAACATCATGTTGTTCGAGGTCGTCAGCAGCATCTGGCACCATGATTCGATCATCGAATCCGTAGGAAAAAATGCCCTCGAGGAGGCCTCCATAGTTTGGTCGCTCCGAGAGGAAAACTCGCGGTAGTGAAACGGACTTGCGCAGCTCGAGTGAGTGATCAGCACTGAGAACAGCAAGAAACTGACCTGATAGCGCCTCGTAATCGCTTCCCCGCCGGGCATGCACCAAGACGCGATCGGCAGGGATACCCCAGCGCATCGTAAGGTAGCGAATCGCGTTTCCTTTCCCCGACCGGAGTGGAATGACATCGAGGAATTTCCCCTCCGATAGGATCACCTTGGCACTGACGCTGTTCTCACGGAGGTGTCGTTGGATCTCCCGCCGAGGGGGAGCGACTCCTTTCTCGTAATCATAAGAGATTTTGAATTGCTGCTGTCGACCCGGCTCTTCCTGGAGGGTTACTCCCGGGATCTCCTCGAGCAGAGCACAGATATTCCCTGGCTCCCACATATGGCGGAGGTGCGACTCCCAGGCGAGGTCGGGGATCTCGCGACTTCCATAGTAGATCCCGCCACCGAGATCAGTCACGACAACGTCTGGTGCCGGGAAGTTGAGCTCTTCGATCAAATCTCGAACCATATCAAGACTTCTCCCGGTCACGATCCCGAGACCAAGTTGCGGCTGACCGCACTCAACGATCTCGCGAAGCTGGCTGATTGACTCCTGATCTTCCGGCTGGAGCCGGTCTTCCAGCCCAGTAAAGATCATGCGGGTTTTGAGAGGCAGCGAACTGCGGCGCTTGTTGGTGATCAGCTGAGGTTGAGTGATTTCCGATATGAGATCGGCGGCCCGGTTGAGATAGGTTTCGACGTGTTTTTCCCACGTATAGTGCTGATCGATACCCTCCAGTCCATTGCTGACCCATTCGCTCCACTGATCTTCATTCGCAAATCCCTGCTCCAACGCATTGGTCAGGCCGATGACGCTCTCAGGATCAATCAACATCCCGTTCTGGCAGTTGCTGATGATGTCCCGAGGGCCGCCGTCGTTGGTCGCGAGCATCGGCAATCCACTCGCAGCCGCTTCAATCAGGGTGAGCCCAAAAGGCTCGATAAAAGCCGGATTCACAAAAAGCCCGCGTTTACTGGCGGCGTAGCGATACACTTCTGGAATCTCGTCCGGTTCGTGATGTTTCGGGATCGAGATTTTCCCGTAGAGATCGAAATCGTCAATGAGCTGAAGTAACTCGGTCCAAACTTTTCGCGCACCTGGGTTGAGCTCGGAGATACGATCACGATTGCCCGCGAAGATCACCAGGTTGGCTTTATCCTGCAGTTGTTGACTGGCTCCATAAGCCTTAATCAGGGTGGAGAGATTCTTTTTCTCGTCAGCTCTCGCGATTGCAAGAATGATCGGCTTAGATGGATCATCGAGGAAGCGGTCGATCTTCTGCTGAATCGCATCAGAAACCTCCCCCTCTCCCGGAGGTGCAAACCGCGACACATCGACACCGGGCGGAATCACGGACATGCGATCGGGATCGTAAAAGTCGTAGAGCGCGTACTGCTCGTCCACCTCCTGTTGGGTGCTGGTGCAGACGAAAGAAGCGGTGTCGAGCGACAATTCTTCTGCTTCGATCCGAGCGGAAAGATTGTAGCGCTTTTCGATCACGCCTCGCTCCTTTTTCTGCAT
>JBCCBR010000375.1:0-4083 GCA_039033935.1 Verrucomicrobiota bacterium | reverse complement strand
GACCGACTCATACGACTCACTTCTCTCTCGCGATGACTTAACCGCTGCCTACATCTTCGGCAGTAACAAGGTGAGCGAAGACCTGACCGTTGCGGCGTGCGAGCGAGGGCTCCATTGCCTGGTCGAGAAACCGATGGCCGCGACCGAAGCTGGAGCAAATCGAATGCTTGATGCGGCGGAGGCCAACGGCGTCCGACTGATGATCAATTGGCCCTTCGCTTGGTGGCCCCAGCTCCGGCATGCGATGCAGCTTGTCTCTGACGGACTCGTTGGGCAGCCTTGGCAGGTTCGCTACCGAGCCGCCCACGAAGGACCGGTCGAGTTGGGTTGCTCCGCTCCTTTCTGCGAATGGCTCTACGACGCTGAGCTCAACGGCGCTGGTGCCCTGATGGATTACTGCTGCTACGGAGCCGTCCTCGCCCGAGCTCTTCTCGGCATGCCAGACCGGGTTTCCGGCACCGCCCTCAGCACCGGCCTAAAGCCCGATCTAAAGCTAGAGGACAATGCCGTCTTACTCTTGCATTACCCGCAGGCACTCGCGGTGACGGAGGCAAGCTGGACTCAGATCGGGCACCTCACCAGCTACCAGACCGTCCTTTACGGGTCGACCGGAACTCTCTTGGTCGAACCCGACCATGGCGGGCGTCTCCTCCATGCGAGCGCCGAGCATCCCGATGGAGTCGAAGTCCCCATTCCTGAAAGTCCGCCCCACCTTGAGACGGCCAGCACCCATTTCCTGGCAGCAATTGAAGACCCGACTCTTGAAATCCATCCCCTTTGTTCCGCTGAAAATGGGCGTGATGCCCAGGGGATACTCCAACGAGGCATCGAAGCCATTTCCGCTGCCTGATGGATCGCGAAGAGCAACTTCGCGCTGCCGACAAGCGGCACCTGTGGCATCCGTTTACTCAGATGCGGGGATGGATCGAGTCCGACGAGGACCCGCTGATCCTTGACCGGGGAGATGGTCCCTGGCTCTTTGATCTCGATGGCAATCGCTACTTCGATGGGAACAGCTCGATCTGGACCAACATCCACGGCCATTGCCACCCCAAAATTGTCGAAGCGATTCAAGGTCAGGTCGCTAAGCTCGATCACTGCTCAGCGCTTGGCTTTTCAAACGAGTCCGCGATCCGCCTCGCCGAGAAGCTTGTCGAAGTTGCCCCCGGAGAAACGCTGTCCCGCGTTTTTCTGAGTGATGACGGCTCCACCGCGATCGAATGCGCCTGCAAGGCCGCGGTGCAGTTTCGCCAGCTCACCGATTCACCTGAGCGCGACACCTTTCTTGCCTTCGATGGTGCCTATCACGGGGATACGATCGGAGCCGCCTCACTTGGCCGGATTGGCGCTTTCAACGATCGATTTGCGAGTACAGGTTACCGTGTCCGCCATGTCGCAGACTACTCGGAAGTGGAGGCACTTGAGCAGGTCGAAAGAGATCGCATCAACGCGGTTGTGATTGAGCCGCTGATTCGGGGAGCGGGTGGGATGAAGACCTGGCCGACCGGTATGCTGCGGAAACTCCGAGAGTGGTGCGACGAGACCGGATCTCTCCTCATTCTCGATGAAGTCATGACTGGATTCGGTCGCACTGGCCGCCTTTTTGCCTGCGAGCACGAGAACGTCGTTCCTGACTTTCTTTGTCTTGCCAAAGGCCTTACTGGCGGCACCCTACCCCTTGCCGCTACCTTGACTACGGAAGCCGTCTTCGAAGCTTTCCTCGGGGAATACGAAGAATTAAAAACCTTCTTCTACGGTCACAGCTATTGCGGTAACCCAATCGCTTGCGCAGCGGCCCTCGCCAATCTCGAAATTTTTGAGGAAGACAAGGTGCTGGATGGAGTGCCGGCAAAGACTGCAGCCCTCGGCGATGCATTATCCGCCGGGAGGACCGTTTGCCCCTATTGGGGACAAATCCGTCAGGTTGGTCTAATCGCCGGGATTGATCTCCAGAGTCCTGATGGAAGCCCGCTTGATTGGCGAGAAGAGACCGGGGCGCGCGTCTGTCGAGCAGCGCGCAAACATGGATTGTTGACCCGTCCGGTCCGCGACACGCTCACGCTGATGCCTCCGCTGTGTGCCAGCGAGGGCCAGATCGAAGAAGCTGCTGAAGCACTGCGGCTAGCGACCTTGGAGGTTTTAGGTGAAGCTTAGGAGGACTGGCGGGAGTAATTGTTCAAGATTGAGCTTCAGGCTCGGGCCTGATCAGTTTGACCTTGCGGCCGATATTCCGTAGATTTGTGGTGTTGATGACGACGAGAGTCCAAACAATTCCTTCCGAGGCCCTTGAGCTACAGGGTGATGATCGAGTTTCGAGCGCAGAAGTTCGAGACGGGCAGATTCTTGTTACCATCGTATCTGGAAATGACGACTTACCCGATGATTCTGGTGACGAGTTTTTGCGGTCGGCTCGGGAGATTCAGCAGATCCCGGTCGATTCTTCTATCTGGACGGATCCAGATCCTCGGCTTCGAGAGATTCTTGACCATCGGTCATGAGGATTTTTCTCGATACAAACATCTTGTTGGATCAGGCATTACCGAGAGAGGCGTTTGCCGAGGAGGCAGAGCGGGTGTTACAAGTCTGCACCTATCCCGGTAACAGCGCGCTGATCGAATGGCACACTTTCACGAACCTCTACTACGTGATGCGCCGAGCAAAAGGGAATGACGCGACGCGTTCCTACCTTCGAAGTCTGGTTAAATGGGTGAAATTGGCTCCTACCGGTCTGGGGCAACTTTCCGAATCTTTGAAAGCCGACACTGGAGACCTCGAGGACATTTTACAAGGGCTATGTGCTCGGGATGGTGGGGCTGATGTGATCGTCACGCGTGATCCGCGAGGATTTCAGACCACATCCGTCCGAGCTCTCTCACCGAAAGACTTTCTTGCAGAATCCGAAACTGCTTGAAGCACCCGGTGTTGGGCACTTCGTAGGCCAACGAAAAGCCGTTGTTGTTTGTCGGGGTAGGGCGAGGGGGGCGCTGAGAGAAGGCGATCCGCTGTCGTGAGTGTGGAGATATTCGTGAAGCTTAGCCACAACCACAGCCGCCGCCACCACCGCCTCCGCAGCAGCCCTCGTCGGCCAGATCTTCTGGCTCGGCGACGCGGCCGAGCTCAAGGCTCTTCCCGACCAGCTCTGAAATCTGAGCGACAATGCCATTGAGGGTTTTTTCGGCTTCCATAAATCCACCCGTAATTGGATCTGCCTTCAGCGCATCGCGCTGAGTATCGAACTTCTTGACGTCAGCATTTGTGAGGGCGCCTGCCTCCTGCTTTTGATGAAGCATTTTGCCCAGCTCGTTGAATTCGTGGTAGCGATTCTGAGCATCGTCATCGTTAAAGAACGCGCTGACCTTTTTGAGATTCTCTTGGTACTCGGTCGATCCCAACACGAGAGTGCAGAGTTCGCGGGTCTTATCGAGAATGGCAGAGTTGGGAGAAAGAACTTCCATATCCATTGATACGGTCGAATTGGGAGAAAAGAAAGGGATAGTCGGAACCAAGGTCGTGACCGAATCTCTCGACTCGCCTGCGGATGCCGTCGCCTCAACGCGTGCGCCGACGATGGATTCCATGCTGAGGAGCTTTCTGCAGCAGCGAGGTAGGCAATACCGGGAGGCTTGCGAGCGGGCTGACCCGATCGTTTAAGTCAATCTGTCGCTTTGCCTCAGCTTTGAGAGCCTCCCAGCGTTCCGAAGCAACTTTGGGAGCGTGCCGCAAATGACGCAGTAGGCTGAGCCACTCGATCAAAGCACGTTCCACATCCCCTGGCCCGAATCCAAGCTCGCCCTGCGACGAGAGCACTTTGGCGATCTTCCCGTCCTGCAGTGCTGCAACGACTTCAGCAGCTCCTTCACCGTACCCGACTGGGAGTCCGAGCGAGAGGTAGCCTTCGTGATCAACCGCCCCGTAGGTTTCGCGGCAGGCCGCCGCGAGCCGTTCTGATCCTGTCGTATCGATTTTTCGATCGAGGAGATCGGCGTCGACTTCAAATCGATGTCCCGCCCGCAGGTTAGCGAGGTGAAGAATCAGCTCGTCAATCGGGTAGTGCTCATCCTCCAGCGCAGCTGCGATCGCTAG
>JBCCBR010000374.1:0-4088 GCA_039033935.1 Verrucomicrobiota bacterium | reverse complement strand
CGAGGCTCCCAGCCCGACCGAGTGCCTTTGATATCCCAACCACAGTACCGATAAAACCCATCGTCGGAATGAACCACACGATGTATCGGAGCATGTTGTAGCGCAGATCGATTTCGTGAAGAAACAACTCCATGCTCGAGTTGAGTAGACTGCTCGCCTGATCGATGGACCGGTTCGCCTGAAACTGGGCAATCGTTCGCGTCAGCATCCGGGGGAGAAATAAATGCTCGGGTGCCGCTCTCAGCTTTTTGTAGGCCTCGCCGAGTTCTCGCGAACTCAAAATGTTGTCACGATTCGATTCGAGATATCCTTGTCGGAGCTCCTGAGCCTCATTTCGACTCCACTGAAAACGGAGGAAGAGCTCGCCAAAACCGACGAAGAAGACCAGCCAGATGATGTGCTGAACGGTGAAGACCTCTGGTTTTGACTCATTCCCATCCGATACCGCACCGAGCAAAATCCTCGCAATGTCGCCATTCAGCAAGAGATTGAGAATCACCAGCACAATCAGCCCCGCGACAAAGCAGATGCAGGATACCAGGAAACGGAGGCGATGCGGATTTGACATTGGAAGGTTGGTGAACTGATTCGATGCAGGTCAGTCGGAAATGATCTCGCCGTAGTCGTTGCGTCGCAGCGGAATCGAAAAGTCGGGCTCTGGCTCAATCTCCGGCTGCACCGGAAGCGGCGGCGGAGTGGCCGGCGCGGCTTTCGGACTTTTGATGGTTTCGTCGGGATGTCTTTGCTCAGCCGAGCCGGCTGACGCCGGGTCAGGAGCATCAACAATCTGGGTGACAAGCGCCGAAAACTCGTCACTCACGATTTCTGGCCGCCGAGATTCTTCCGGCATCAGCTGTCCCAGATTAGTGGCAAAGCTGCCGAGCCGGATCGGGTCACTCGCGTCGACCTGGCGGGTGCCAGCGAGCGGCTGCCATTCGCGCGTCGCACCCGAGCCCTGATAAAGAAAGGTGCCGTTGCGGGTTCCCAGATCTCGGATTTCAAAACGGCCCCCACCGAGCACGCGGACTTCAAGGTGCTTTTTGCCCACGGTATCCTCACCGGATGGTGTCCGTACGTCAGAGGAGCTGCTGCGACCGATGATGTAGTGAGTCTTCATGGAAAGGTAAGTGCGGCTCGCAGCTCCAGCGAAACCCGAGTTTAAACGATGAGAAACCGAAGCTTAACATCACCGATCTCAAAGATATCCTGATGACGAAGTGTCGACTGAGGAACCTCGACACCGTTTAAAATGACTTTGTTGCCCGAGTCGAGATCGGTGATAACGAAGCTCCCGTCGCGCTTTCGATTAATGGTCGCGTGGTTCCGAGAGACACTGGTGTCTGTCAGCACGATCTCATTGCTCGATCCGCGACCGAGCCGCACGGCAAACTGGGAAATCGGAAACACCTTTCCTTTCTCGTCGCCATCGAGCACTTCGAGCTTGGCGTAGGCTCGACTCATGTCAGCCACAGGCTCTTCCGCGTCGGCGCTCTCTTCGGAGTCAGCCTCATCACTTACCACCGTGGCCCGCACGGTCTCGTCCTCGTCGTCGTCCTCATCTCCACCCGGAATGGCCGGAGGTGTCGGCGGCATCGCTGCCTCCTCGTAATCGTTCGTCTGGGGGACAAACGGATCATCGTCTGAGTCAGTCATCCACGGTGGCAGTGGCGCTTCCTCGGCCTCTTCCGCCATGCGGCGTTTTTTGCTGCTGACGATAACCGCGATGAGAATTAACCCAATCAGGAGCAGCAGCAGAAAGCCGGCGATCCCACCGAGGATCAATTTGTTCTGATACCACTTGGTGGAGGCCTCAGTTTCTGCGGCCGTTTCTTCTTCAGCAGTCCCCTCTCCGACCCCGGTAGATGTTTCACCCTCCTCAGTGCTCGGTTCGGTTTCTTCAGAATCGGTCTCCTCGCCGTCTTCCCCTTCGCTAGGTTCCTCGCTTTCGCCTTCTTCGCTGTCGCCCTCTCCCTCTTCAGCATTACTCTCCTGCTGGTCTGAAGCCCCCTGTTCGGCGTCAGTCATCTCCTCGACTTCGTCTTTGACGTGCTCGTGGACCAACTCGTCGCCACCCTCGAACTCAATGGTCGTCACAATCGTCTCTCCGGCATCGATGTCTCCGATCGCCACTTCAAACCGACCGCCGCTCTCAACATGCTCGAAGTAGCTGTCGCGCAGCTCGTCCGAAAGAGGCCAACCGCGATTCGGCTCCAGCCGTGTGAAAAGCCCGAGCCCCTCCTCCTCCGCCATCAGTTTGAGGCTTTGATCGTGAATCGAACTGGCTTCGTTCTCAGGAAAGCTGAGGCAGTGTAAAAACACCCCGGCGGCTTGCGCCTTTTCGACCACATTCTCCCAGGTCAGTGCGGTGTCTTCCGCCTCGCCGTCTGAAAGAATCACGAGCACCTTGCGGGAGGCTTCCCTCTCATCAAGCAGCTCGATCAGCTCATTGGCAGGCTCGAAAAGGCGTGTCGTGAGACCCTCTGCTCGCACCTCTCCGAGCTTTTCTTCGTAGGTGTCAGGATCATCTTCAAACGCAATCACCTCCTGCCGATCGGTCGAGAAAGAATGTACCGAAAATTCGCGATTATCGTGGGTTTCTGAGATAAATGATTCCACCGCTGCCCGCATCGCTGCGACCGCCCGAGTCCGCCTCGGGTTGCTGATGTCGATCATGAAGATGTAGGAGGCGAGATTCCCCTCTGCTTCTAGGAAGGAATCGTAGGTGACCGGCAGTGGCGTTTCGCCCACCATCGCAATGGTTTCATCTTCGGTCGCAGATTCCGTCAGCCGAAAATCGACACGGAGAGTTTTGCCCTCGTCCACCTCCGAGGCAGCGAGCCTTTCGGCATCGAACTCCGGCTGAGCAGTGCCGTTGGTCAGTAGGGCAGAAAAGGCCAGCGCGCCGACGCTGAGAAACAGGGTCAGCCTGTGGCGAAGCAGGAACGCCGCATTCAAAGGAAGGATTGACAGTGTCATGGAAAACAAGGGTGATAGAGACAAGCGAAGTTGCACAGGTTTCTGATAAGTTGAGGTAGCCCTCACATGCTTCTTAAGCGCTTTCGGGAGCAGGTAACAAAGAAATTGAAGAAAAATCAACGCACGAGGTCAAGAGTAGCAGAATCATCGGGTCGGCAGCCTTAGGAATCACCCTCATTCCAGATTGAATAAAGGTAGCGGAGCTCATCCTGAACGTCGCCGCCCGGCTCGAGAGTCTCGGCAATCTCACGAGCCAGCTCCTCACCGTATTGCTTGCGAAGCCGATGCAGGGCGACCTTGAAGGCCGACTCATTCATCCCCAGCTCCGCAGCCGCTTCGGACCGTGGCCGAGTCTTTTTCCAGGGCTTGAGGTAATCCGAGAGCACTTCAAACAAATCGCCCTTGCCCTTCGTTCCGTAAGTTTCCCCGACGGAATTCAACGCCCGGCGCAGCAGTGTTTCGGCCCAACTCCGCTCAAACTGCCGGTCCGGGGTCAGATTTTCAGACGGCTCGAAGGAGGCTGAACCTTCCTCAGGGTCCTCGTCCAGAGAGATGATCGTCTTACCGCCACCCCGTTTCAGTCTCTGCTCCCGCACGTGCAGATTGGTCATGAAGTTCGAAAGAGCCGCGAGGATAAAAGTGCGCAGCTTCCCGGTATTGCGATCCGCCTTCGCGAAGTCGTCTCGGCGGAGAAATTGCTCGAAAAATCCCTGAGTGATATCCTCAGCATCTTGCGGCGACTTGCCGTAGCGCCGCACGAAGAAATAGACCGGTCTCCAGTAGGCTTCGCAGAGGACTGCGACAGCATCGTCGTGCTCTCTCTCCTTGCCCTCTTTGACCCGTTTGATGTAGGTCCAGCGCGTCGGCGGAAAGCTCCCTTCCTTGCTGCTCGGTTCCTCGGTCGGTTCCATCCGGTGTGAGGACAAATAGTAGGCAAAATGCAGGCCAAGCGCAATGCCCTTTTAGCTGAACATCCGTTGAACCTCACAATTTGCATGGGAGGGCTGGAAGAGTCAGACGGTCCTTACAAAAGTCCCCCGTTCGATCATTGAGAAGACACACAAGATAGCAGCCCAGCTCTTTCGAGGATCATCAAGGATCTTCTTCGAAGG
>JBCCBR010000373.1:0-4102 GCA_039033935.1 Verrucomicrobiota bacterium | reverse complement strand
GTAGGCGAGCAGGATCTTGACGATGGCGTCGGTCATCCCGCGATTATCGGGGCAGCATCACTCTTACCGATGTCTCTCAAGATGCGATCTCTCTGGCGAAGGAAAATGCGGCGAGGCTCGATATCGTCGATGATATCAACTGGGCTGAGGGGCATCTCCTTTCTGGAATTGGGGATGGCGAGCGCTTTGATCTCATCGTCGCGAATCTCCCCTACATTCCCGAATCCGAGCGCACCGCGCTTAGCGCTGAAGTGCAGCGAGATCCCGCTGTGGCGCTTTATGGCGGGGTCAGTGGTCGAGAGTTGATCGAAGAGCTGATCGGAGTGGCCGGGGACTTTTTGAATGTGGGAGGCATCCTCGCTCTCGAATTCGGCGAAGGCCAAGGCGTGGCACTGAGGGATGTCACTGAAAACGCTGGTTTCGATGAGACCGAACTTAAGAAAGATCTGAGTGGGATTGAGCGTTTTCTTTTCACTGTCAAATCTGCCTAGCCCTGCTACTTTCCGCCCCACTTTGGCAGGTTTTCGACTTGGCCAACTCTCGCATTGAGCCTGCGAATTCATTCGCTCGATCCCCTTTCACTCCATGGAAAAATTCGTCATTCACGGTGGTGCATCCCTCTCTGGCAGCGTCAACATCAGTGGCTCCAAGAATGCCTCGCTTCCCATCCTCGCAGCGACCCTGCTGACTCCGGAGCCCTGCGTGATTCGGAGAGTGCCCGATGTCTCCGATACGAATTACATGCTGCAGATCCTGCAGAATCTCGGCGCAGAAGTGGAGCGCGCCAGTGGTACGGTGGTGATCAAGTGCGAGAAGCTGCACAGTCACTCGGCCCCTTATGAACTCGTCAGGAAAATGCGAGCCTCAGTCTGCACCATGGGCCCCCTCCTCGCGCGCCTCAACCGGGCCAGTGTCTCCCTTCCAGGTGGCTGTGTGATCGGTGATCGTCCGATCGATCTCCACCTCCGCGGCTTAGAGGCGCTCGGGGCGAATTGCAAAGTTGAGGGTGGTAATGTCGACCTTGAGGCTCGTTATGGACTCACCGGGGACACCATCGACATGCTCGGAAAAAGCGGTGCCACCGTGCTGGGGACAGACAATGTCATGATGGCCGCAGTGCTCGCCAAAGGGACCACTGTGATCAACGGGGCGGCCTGCGAGCCAGAAGTCGTCGATCTCGCAAATTTCCTCATTTCAATGGGCGCCCGGATTACCGGTGCCGGGACCCCGCGAATCGAGGTCGAGGGTGTCACCGAGCTGGGCGGCGTCGAGCACACCGTGATTCCTGACCGGATCGAAGCGGGCACCTTTCTCGTTGCCGGAGCGATGGCCGCGGAGAAGTCGATCACGTTGAAGCGAGTCAATGCTTCTCACCTCGAAGTGATTAGTTCGGTGCTGCGAGATTGTGGGTGCGAAGTTGATGAGAAGGGCACCGAGATGACGATTACCCGGGCTGCCACGCCCGTCGGTGCGACGATCACGACCGAGCCCTACCCCGGCTACCCAACTGACATGCAGGCACAGATGTGTGCGCTTTTTGCAACGACCCCTGGCATCAGCGTTGTGAAAGACACCATCTTCCCGCAGCGTTTCATGCATGCTTCCGAGATGAAGCGGATGGGTGCCAATATCGAGGTGTCGGATGGCACCGCCGTCATCAACGGCGTCGAGCAACTCAGCGCCGCGCCGGTCATGGCGAGCGATTTACGCGCCTCGGCCGCTCTCGTGCTCGCCGGTCTTACCGCAAAAGGCGACACCGAAATTTCGCGCGTTTATCACATCGATCGAGGCTACGAGCATATTGATGACAAGCTCATGACCCTCGGCGCCGAAATTGATCGGCTGCCGGCGTGAGGAATTGCTAACGGACCCCGTGTTTCGCCAGGTTGAGCCACGCGAGCGTGTGAAAGAAGATCGCGTAGGGAACCAGAAACAGAGGCACCAGACCGGTTGGGAAAAGGATCACCTGATTCGGGTTTTCGAACGAGAAGAGTTGCAGCGGAGTCTCCGACGAGAAAAAGCCAAAGAAGAAAGCCCCGGCAAAGTCAAGCACGCCAAGAACGCCCACGAGGTGGATCGCCTTTGCTGGGATTGGCTGACCGTCGCGAAAGCGCAGCAGGATAACGAGCGCGACCAGCGCAACCAGCAGATCCCCCCACCCCGCCGGATGAGCGAAAATTCCGGGCAGATGCCCTCGCATCATCTCAATCAAAAAGACCCCTCCGATCGCACGCCAGAGTTGCAGCCCGATCAACCACCGCGAGGAAAGCGGGTCGGCAAGCACCCAGCGACGGGTCAGCAGGAGGACGATACTTGGTGCTAGCCACGCGACCGGAATAATCAGATTTCCGGGAAGGCCGAGTCGGTCGGGAACCCCGAAGAGGCAAACAAGAAACATCCCCGCCCCGGCGACAAGAGCGATTACCCCGATCAGAAGTCCTCGCTTCAAAGAAGCACCGCTGAAAGCAAACGTAGCAAAAAGGTAAAGCGGCGTCACTAGCATCGCCGCGAGGACGATGAAGAGGGTCAGTGGGTGTGCGCTGAATGCGGCGTAGTTGGATTCCATCAGTGAGATCAGTGGTTTTCGTTTCAGGGCCAGCTAGAGAAAAGCTGAGCTTGCAAAATGAAAGTCTATCAACTTTCATTTTGCAAGCTAATAATGTGCTGCAGTTTCGGAAAGCGCGAGACCCTTTAGCAAGAGAGTTAATTTGATTCGACTATACGCCGAGGTCCCTTGAACGAGGATCACGTCTCCGATCCAGAACAGCCTTCCACGGAAGCCAGAGCGAACCCCGTGCTGAGCGAGAGAATCAAGAGAACCTGGAAAACCCGGGTGATGCCACGCTTTTCACTTCGGAATTTTCGCGCGGCGCGGTGGGTCCTTAGCACCTTTTTCGGCTACGACGACTTCCACCTCAGGCCGCAGCTTCTTCATCTCCCCGACAAGCGGACCTGCCTCAAAATCGCGGCGGCGATAGTCGAGCAGCAGCGCTTCCAGCGTCTGAATCCCCGCGATCGCCGCGACATGTGCCTGCGAGAAGGAGCTCGCATTTTCGATCGACAACACTTTCACCGGAAGAGCCTGCAATCCGGCAAGTCCCTCAGGGGTGATCTCAGTCTCGAATCCGCGTGGTGCCTCCACATCGATCTTCACATCGACCAGATTCGGAAACCAGGTCACAAGATGCTCGAGGTGAGCATCCCGACAGACCAGAGGCGAATGATACAGATTGGCCGAGGTCAGATTCGGGAGCGAATCAAGCGTCAGGACAGCGTCCAGAAATTGTTCCGGCATCTCCCGATTCCGATCACGCAGCCCCATGCTGCCTCCCACCGTGAGACTTTCGATCGGCAGGCCGGAAAATGGCGCGAGCGAACGGATCGCCTTCGCGTGCCAGATCGTGAGCACTTTCAAATCAGGCAGATCATCGAGAAAATCCCACTCGTCGTCCCCTGCCGGCGGTGTGTTCAGCCTCAGTTCGGTCAGCTTTGCGAGCTCCCCGATTCGTTGAAAATCCGCCACGCTGAAACCTTCCTCGACACTCCAGAAAAGCTTCACCGCATGCCCCGCTTCGTTGCGGGTGACCCGCGCCCCCGCTGCCTCGAACATCGCAATCGCCTCCGCTTCGTCGGGAGGGATTTCGGCCCTGAGCAAACCGGGAAGGAGAAATGCGAGGATCAAACTATATTTCATCACTGCGTCAGTTAAGAGGAGATGCAGGGTTCGGAGAAGGAAACTTGTCGTGTTTTTTAGGTTTCCACGCTCGGTCAAACAGTCCTTCGTGCGTGGTCTGATCCGGAAAGGCTAGCCTGAGTAAATCGATCCGAATCAGTGACGAGCTGTCTGAATTTGCGGAAACGGCAGCGGTTGAGTCTCATCGTTCGGCGCCTCAGCCGATCGAGCATTGGTCGCAAATTGGGCGGGTCCTTGAGCCGGCTCTTTGCTACCATGCAGAGTCGGCCGTAAAGCAGGTCGGCAGGGCGAATCTAGAGGCCGCGTTGGACGATGTCGGGACACAGGCACACCTACCAGAAAGAGCTTCTTTCCATCCGAAGATTGTCCCACTACGGAAGGATGTTGTTAATGCTACTTGTCGAGTTT
>JBCCBR010000372.1:0-4103 GCA_039033935.1 Verrucomicrobiota bacterium | reverse complement strand
GCTTGAATTCGAGAGAGCGGCGCTGATCCGCGATCAGATTAATGAGCTGAAGAAAAAGGCCGGGGAGAAGCCGCTGAAAGTCAAGAAGGCGAGCAAGAGTTACTTGTAGCGAGTGCCGGAAGTCAGAGCTGTCCCTGATTTGGACGTGGGAAGTCAGAACTCAGAGTTCTCGGCCGGAAAAAGCCTTTGATGCAATTTGGATTCCAAGGCATTCATCAACTGGCGATAGCATAAGGAACACGCGTAAAAACCGAAAAACCCTCACCCCTGCAAAGCGACCCACCCCACATACATGAGTCCCAGGTCGATGATCATGTGGCTGAACCAGGCACCCCAAAGACTGCCGGTGCGCGCGTAGAGGAGGCTCCAGACGGCACCACCCACGCCGACGCAGGCGCCAAGCGCAAAAGCCCAACCGAGCGGGAAAAACTGACTTAGGATCACCACGTGGTGGGCGGTGAATCCAATTGCAGCGAGCAGATGTGCCCAGCCGCCTGAGACCAGCTTGCGCCATTGCCCATAAACAAACCAACGCCAGTAGAACTCCTCCAGTGCGGCGTGCAGAAACGAAACGAAGAGAGCGAACCACAAGTAGTGCTCCGCGACACCTAGGTCTCGCACCCGCTGAGCTATTCGGCCTCCATTTTCAGTAACTATCGCGCCGAGCGGGGTCAGCTCGATCAGACCGAAGAGGGCTCCAACGGTGGCGAGACCGAACAGCCCGCCCCAGATAAAGCCCGGTCGATTTCGCACGTTGCGACTGCGATTGATAAGCGGCTCTCGCAAGATCCAGCCAACTGCGACGAGCGGCCAAACCAGCAGGAAAATTTTGATCGCGGTATAGAAGCTGTTTCCGAAAGTTGTCCCCGGAAAAACGACAAAGTAGAAAAACGAGGCGATGAAAGGCAGGCACATCGCCGGGATCAGGACGGCGAGTCGTCGAGCAGGTGAGGCGTTTTTTGAAGCGGTTAATTCTGGCATGGTGAAACCTTCAGCGAGGAACCGGGCGATCACCAAATCACTATTTCCGATCTTGTGATTGATCGAATCGATGGCAAAATGGCGACCCTCGATTATATTTCGGAAATCTTAACTTTCTTAGACCATGCCAGCGATTGTTGCGACAAACTTGAAACGCGGACAGTGCATTAACTTCAAGGGAGAGCTCGGCCAAGTGCTGGGCCTGGAGCATCGCACGCCTGGAAAAGGGAATGCGTTGATCATGGCGACGGTGCGCTCGTTTCAATCAGGTAAAACCAAAGACATCCGTTTTGCCTCAAGCGATAAGGTTGAAGTTGTTCAGTCCGAGCGGCAGAAGCTGGAGTTCAGCTATTCCGATCAGACTGGCTACCACTTCATGGATCCGGAGACCTACGACACGGTCACGCTGCAGGAGGAGTTCATTGGCGAAGACGTGCCCCTCTTAGTAGATGGGCTCGAAATTCAAATGCTCTACGTCGATGACAAGCCAATCGCGATCGAATTGCCATCCAACATCGAGCTTGAGGTCACCGAATCAGCACCGGGAGTCAAAGGCGACACCGCTACTGCTGCCACTAAAGAAGCGACTCTTGAGACCGGGCTCATTATCCAGGTGCCCCTTTTCATCGGCCCGGGCGATCGCATCAAAGTGAGCAGCGAGGATAAAAAATACGTGGGCCGAGTCTAGTGTCGTCTCGGGGAGCGGTCTTCATTCAGTGTCATCAAGTCTCCTGCACGAAAGAATCGCAAAACTGCGCCTCGGGAAGAGCCGAGTCAGGGCCTCGCTGCATTTGCAACGGCGCGTCCCGCGGTCCCAGAAGCCCGCTGGAATGATCCTGCTGCCTGGAAATCGCTGAAGCGCTTCATCGGGGTCCTTCTGCTCGGACCCTGCTGGATTTTTCTGGAGACTTTTCTAGTCCTGCTCCATGCCGACACGATCGACGGAAACTATTGGAAGTCGCGCGAATTTCTATTTCTGGGCCTCGGGGGAATCGCGTGGTTGATCCTGTTTTTCGGTTTACGCCATCGCTTCTTTGTCTGGCTCTACGTGGCGGGCCACGAGATCACCCATGCGATTTTTGTGCTTCTCTGTCGGGGACGCGTATCGAAGGTGCACATCACTTCTGCGGGCGGGCATATCCTGACGAATCGGAATAATTTTCTGATTTCGTTGTCACCCTATTTTTTCCCCTTCTACACCGCAATCGTGCTGACCGGATGGGGTCTCGCGGAATGGTTATTTGTCGATATACCAGCCAAGCATCTCGTCTGGCTTTACGGAGCTATCGGGTTCACCTGGATGTTTCATTTCACTTTTACCCTGTGGATGACGCGGCGAGATCAGCCAGATGTAGAGCAAAATGGTAGGCTCTTCTCATTTGCTCTGATTTTTTTGGTCAATATCCTGATCATCTCAGCGCTTATCATTGTCGCATCGCCAACGGTGACTTTCGCGACTTTCGGCCAATCTCTGCTCGCCAACGGAGTCAGTTTTTTCGATCGTCTGGTCGAGTCGGTGAAAGAGATCTGGGGTTGGTTCCAGTAGAGCCTGTGGCTTTGGGGTAGTGGCAGCCTTCCCTACCTACTGGTTGCGAACCAACTCCAACAGCAAGGTGTGACCATCACGATACCGCGGGGAATCAGCGAGGGCATCGAGCACATGCCGCCGCGCCTCGTCCGGGCTCTCCTCCTTCAAAAGCCCTCCGAGTCGGACTCGGACTTCGGAGGGATTCGGCGGACTTAGCGCCAGCGTCCGCTCGAAAGCGGTGACGGCTTCGGCTTCCCGCCCCTCAGCGACCAGCGCACAACCACGGCACCAGTGGGTCGAGACGGTGAAGGGATTGATCGCGAGGCTGCGTTCACTGTTGGTGAGAACGGCCGCCCAAGCTTCACGCTCAAAATTGACCTCAATGAGACGCTGATAGGTCAAGTATGCCTCAGCTGAGAGCTCGGCGAGTTTTTCCAAAACGGCGGTCTCAGCGGTGAACTCTCCTTTGGCGCGAAGAGCTCTCGCTTTTAGGATATACCCATTGGCGCTCTCGGTGTATTCGGGAAGCAGATTGATGAGCTCATCAGCCGAAGAGATCGCCTCATCCCAGCGCTCGCGATTGAGATGATCGACCGTCAAGGTCTGGCGTGCCCAAAAATTCCTCGGATTTGCTTCTAAAAAGGCGGCCACCGCGAGATTGCTCCGGGGATTCACCTCCTCGGGCTCTGGCTGATACCAGTCAACATCTTCGCCGTAGCGAGTCGCGACGTCAGAAGCATAGAAAGCGAACTCACCTTCCAGTTCTGCCATCGGCCGAGTCCGTCGCTCGATCGCATCGTTGATGAGATGTCCGTCGGCGAGATCAGTGAGAATCCCCCTCAAGGCCTCCTCCCCGAAGTTCTCAACGAGGAACTCGACGACCAGCATCGATTGGTAGTAGGCAAACATCACATCCTCACCATTCTCCGCTTCGAAAAAAGCCTGACTCATCTCCGCGATGGGAGTGATTTTCCCCTCTTCGAGAATTCGGCGCCGATAGCGCGGGGTCATTGTCTGCCCCCAATTTGATTGGTGCAGTTTCTCTTCGTAAACCGAGATGCCTTCGCTGAGCCACCGCGGCATCTTCTGGCGGGTCGCGGTGAGCGTCACGACATGGGCATACTCGTGCCAGAGGGTTGCTTTCCAGTTGTTCTTCCCGGCTGTGCGGCTACCCGGGCTATTCATCGTCACGACAGATCCAAAGCAAACGCCAAGAAGGCCTTCTCCCCCGAGCGAGCCAAAGGAGCGGATCGCGAAGTCTTGCTGATTCGGATAAAACTCAACCAGGGTCGGTTCTTCGATAGTGACCCCATACTTTTCGGTGAGCACTTTCTTGGCGTCGGTCAGGAGCTGAAGCGCCTCCTGTCCGTAGATCTCGAGCTCTTCTCGAGGCATTCGGATTTCAAAATCAGGAGAAGTCAGGGCCGCAAAACTCTCCATTTCGTCCTGCAAGACGGTGAGGTTAAAGGCAAGGACGTTGTAGGGGTCCGCATCGGCAGCGGCCTCGGCCAGTGGCCACGCTTTTTCAACTTCACCGAGGCGAAGGTAATCGAGCGCCAACTGCAATCGCGCTGGGTTGTAATCCGGGTCCATC
>JBCCBR010000371.1:0-4122 GCA_039033935.1 Verrucomicrobiota bacterium | reverse complement strand
GAGGTCGTGCACGGGATCGGGGACGATGATAGAGTGCTCAGCGAAGGTGAAATTATCAAAATCGATGTCGGCATCGAGACCCCGTCTGGTTGGATCGGCGACAACGCAAAAACCGTGCCTGTCGGAGCGATCACCGAGGATGCGACCCGCCTCCTCGCTGTCACTGAGGACTCCCTCCACACGGCAATTTCGAAAGCACGCAGAGGCGTGATGCTTTCGGAATTGTGCGCTTCGGTGGAAACAGCGGTGCAGGAGCATGGCTACACCGTAGTGAAGCAGTTTGTCGGGCACGGTGTTGGGCGCAAACTTCATGAAGAACCGCAGATCCCGAACTATTGGGATCCTGAGGAAATGAAATCACGACGATTCAAGAATCCTCGACTCGAAGCGGGGATGGTCCTGGCGATAGAACCAATGGTCAATGCCGGGACGGACGAGGTCCTTATTCTTGACGATGACTGGACGGTCATTACCCGTGACCATGCGCTTTCGGCGCATTTTTAGCACACCGTACTCGTCACCGAAGACGGACCAGAGATCCTGACGCCGAGGGAGCGTGCCTACGAGCCGGTCCCAGCCGTCGCCTGAAAGGATCGCATCGCTGAAGCCGGGTCTTTTTATTAACTTTTCAAATTTTATTCCAAACAACGAAACATCGTTTGCGAATCCACCATCTTATGCTACACATTCCACCCTCATTTTTGGTTCTCCGGAGCCGCTGGTGAGATGGCAGTGATCTTAGGCAGTCTAGCCGTTCGGCTTTATGCCCCCTAAGTTTGAATCCCGCCCCTCTTTGTCTCATGAAAGTTAGACCCTCCGTAAAAAGACTTTGCAGCGACTGTCGCGTAATCCGGCGTCAGGGCATCCTTCGCGTCATTTGCAAAAACCCGCGCCACAAGCAGCGCCAAGGGTGAGCCGTGAGCGGCTATTTTATTACCTACTTTACCTTCGTTTACCCAATTTCCGAAATGGCACGTTTACTTGGAGTTGAGATCCCCAATGAGAAGCGCATCGAGGCGTCGCTTCCCTACATCTATGGTATTGGGAGAAAAACCTCTACAAAGATTCTCGAGGAGGCAGGAGTTGATAAGAATATTAGAACGGGAGAGCTCAACGATGAGCAGCTCGGCAAAATTGCAGCTGCGATCTCGGGGAGCAATCTCATGATCGAGGGCGATCTACGTCGCGAGATCCAAGGGAATCTAAAACGACTCACGTCGATCAACTCGAATCGTGGCTATCGTCACCGTCGCGGGCTGCCAGTCCGTGGGCAGCGCACATCGACGAATGCTCGGACCCGCAAAGGCAAGCGTAAAACTGTCGGGGTGATCCGCAGTAAGTAATATCTTTCAGGATTTAAGAATCATGGCTGAAGACGAAAAACCCGAAGAGGCTGCCGACGAGGCAAAGGCTTCCGCTGAAGAAGCGGCACCATCGAATGATGCGGCACCGAAGGCTGAGTCCGCAGAGGCGGCTGGTGCAGGCAGCGCTGGTCCTGAAAGCACAGGCGATTCCGCTGCAGCGGCACCAAAGGACGAGAAAAAAGACAAGCCTCGTACGGCTGAGGACATCTTCCTGGAGCTCGAGGGCGAAGAAGGTGCCGAGACCCAGAAAATCGTCAAGGCAAAGGGCAGTAAGAACATTCAGAGCGGAATCGTCCACGTCGCGGCGACCTTCAACAACACCATCGTAACCGTCAGCGATCCGACAGGGAATGTGATTGGCTGGTCGAGTTCTGGCAAAATGGGTTTCCGTGGTTCGCGTAAGAGCACAGCTTATGCTGCACAGCTCGTGGCTCAGGATGCGTGCCGTCAGGCAATGTCGCACGGTCTGAAGCAGGCCGAGGTTCGGGTCAAAGGTCCCGGTGCCGGTCGTGAGTCAGCGGTGCGTGCTGTTCAGGGACTCGGTATCGACGTTCTCAAAATCACCGATGTCACTCCCATTCCGCACAATGGATGCCGCCCTAAGAAAGCGCGCCGAGTTTAATTTTTTCCCAGAGAGACATGGCTAGACAAACAGGTCCGACCGACAGAATCAGCCGCCGCTACGGCGTGGCTCTTTTTGGTCCATCCAAGGCGCTCGAGCGTCGCCCTTATCCTCCAGGCCAGCACGGCGCACGGGGAGCACGCCGAAAGCAGAGCGACTACTCGATTGCTCTCGCTGAGAAGCAGAAACTGCGTTTTCAGTACGGAATCATGGAGAAACAGTTTCGGCGTTATTTCGCCGAAGCTCAGCGTCGTCGGGGTATCACTGGTGACATGCTTGTCCAGCTCCTTGAGACGCGACTCGATAACGTCTGCTATCGTCTCGGCCTCGGTAACACTCGTCGTGCCGCTCGCCAGTTTGTTGGCCACGGGCATGTCAAAGTGAATGGAAAGCGCGTCGATGTGCCTTCCTACTGCGTCAAACCTGGCGATGTCATCACTGTCAGCGAGTCGACTCGGTCGCAACAGTTGGGAATGCGCGCCGCCGAACTGACTTCCGCCCGTCCCGTCATGGACTGGCTTACCTTTGACAAGGACAACCTTTCCGGCACGGTCGACCGTCTCCCCGAGGCAGAAGAGATCGACACGATGGTGAATGTCCAGTTGGTCGTCGAGCTCTACTCGCGCTAATTTGATTCGAACCCGCTCGGCGGGCCTCGATATGAATGTGACCTTCGGCGTTCCCAGCGCTCGAATGTCACATTTTTGTTTGATGCGCTCGTCAGCTTTGGCAGAAGATTTCGTTCTTCCGAGTTAGAATCCCCATCCTATGAAACTTTTCTATTTTCGTCGTGTTTTGCTTCCCGTGGCACTTTTCGCATTGTCACCTCTCGCCATCGCTCAAGATGCTTCTATCGAGGAGCAGGCACGCGAAATACTGGAGCAGAACAAAGGGGCTCTCGTCATCGTTTCTGTTTCGGCAAGGCTCATCGCGACCGCTGCCGGAGAGCCTCTCCCGGAAAACGAGCAGGTGCGTCAGGCGACGGGAGTCACGGTGTCGGACGAGGGATTGGTCGTTATCTCAAATTCCGCGATTGACCCGAGCGCTGGTCTCGTCGGTGAGCAGGGTCGTTTCGACGATGAGGTCGTGACGATTCAGACTGCAAAGATGGAATTCGACAGCATCGAGATCAGTTATGGAGACAGGACCACGCTCAAGGGCAAGTTGGTGCGGCAGGATGTCGGAGCCGATGTCGCGTTTATCCTCCCTGATGCGGAACAAGCCGAATCAATCAACAAGACTTTCTCGAAGGTCGATCTCTCGCAGTTCGCTTCGACGGTCGACGTGGCCGACCGGGTTGTGGGGCTGTCGCGTGCTCCGTCTTTCTACGGCTACCTGCCGATGGTCGCGGTAGGACGCATCAACGGAGTTTTTAAGAGTGATCGCACCTTTTACGTGACTGAGGTGGCCTCCTCTCAGGGCGAACCCATTTTCACGCTCGACGGGAGACCGGTCGGTATCACTGTAGTGCGGATGATCGAGGGAAAGCCCACGGGAGTCCTCGGGACTCTCTCCGCTGGTTCGATTGAAGTCATGGCGAATCTGGTGACCAGCTCGCTCGAGGAAGAAGCCGAGGCCGAGTAGGACTGAGTGAGGCTGTCGGCACGTCAGGCTGATTTGTGAATACCCACCGATGTCTCCGTACGATCAACTTGTCGAGCTGAGCCGGGAGGTTCAGCTAGTCGGCGATGTTGGGGCGCTTCTTTCCTGGGATCAGGAGGTGCTACTCCCGAAAAACGGAGTCGAATATCGGGCTCGCCAGATGGCGTGGTTCAGTGGTTGGTCGCACGACAGATTTACCGCGCCAGAGGTTGGTGATTGGATCGCCGAAGCTGAGTCTCATGACGTCGATGATTCCGAGATTGTTCGCGCCAACCTGAGAGAATGGCGTCACGAGTATGACCGGGCGCGTTCTCTTCCGCGGAAGCTCGTCGAAGACTTCGCGCAGGCCCAGGTCCACGCGCAGTCGGCATGGGCGGAGGCCAGAGAGAAATCCGACTTCGCGATCTTTGCTCCTTTTTTGGAGCGCCTTATCGAGTTGTGCCGCGAGCAAGCGGAGCTTTGGGGCTATGAGGACGAAGTCTACGATGCCCTGGTTGATAAGTTCGAACGGGGGACATCCACGGCAAAACTCAT
>JBCCBR010000370.1:0-4123 GCA_039033935.1 Verrucomicrobiota bacterium | reverse complement strand
GCCGCTCCGTGGTCAACTAAGGCAATGCTTCGGCTCTTGCTGACGAGCGATGCGTTCCGCCGATCAAGTCTCCCATCCGAAGCAGCAGCGGAGAAAGATGCGAGTGCGGTGCTCCTCTGGCGATTCCCGCCTCGTCGGGTCTCTGCAGAAGTGATCCGTGATGGTATTCTCCAGGCGTCTGGAAAGCTGAGCCGAGAGATCGGAGGGCGAAGCTATCGAATTCACAATGTCAAAAAGACCTACGCTCAGTGGGAGGTGGTCGATAACCACGGTCCTGATACCTGGCGGCGGATGATCTATCAGGAGCGGATGCGCCGAGTCGACGATCAGATTTTCACAGCATTTGATTTTCCCGATTGTGGTCAGGTCAGGGCGAAGCGGCCGGTCTCGACTACACCGCTCCAGGCGCTCAATCTGATGAATAGTCCGTTCGTCGTCGAGCAGGCAGACTTTGTTGCAAAGCGGGCTGAGTCGGAGGCCAAAGACGACAGTTTGGGTAGCGCCGTCGACCGGGCGTTCGAGCTTCTGCTGGGACGGCAGCCAAGTGGAGACGAGCGCTCGATGGCAGTCGAAGCCGCTGAGCAGACCAGCCTCGCGGTGATTTGCCGCAGTATCATCAACTCGAACGAATTCGCCTTTCTCCCATGACTCGCGATTTGTTCATCCTCGCTCTGCTGATCGCTGCTATTCCGGTAGTCGCGGACGAGCGGCCCAATATTCTTTTCATTGCGATCGATGACTTGCGTCCCGAGCTCGGGTGCTATGGCTCGGAGATTGTGCAAAGCCCGAATATCGATGCTCTCGCCGCGGAGGGCCTGCGTTTCGATCGCGCCTACTGCCAACAAGCGATTTGCAGCCCGTCGCGAGCGAGCCTCATGACGGGTGCTCGTCCCGACGACATCGGCGTCATCGAGAATACTGCCTACTTTCGCGAACTAAATCCTGACATTGTCACCTTGCCTCAGCAGTTTATCGCTCATGGTTACGAGACAGCATTCTCTGGTAAGATCTTCCACAGCCATAAGATGTGTGATCTGGAGCTTTCCTGGAGCAAGCCGATCCCACGAAAAGCAGCTTCGGGACTGAAACAACCGAAGACGCCGGGTGGCTATGCCACAGCAGAGAATCAGGCGCTTTATAAAAAGAATCGAGAAATAGCGATTGCCAAATACGGCGAGGAAAACTCACGCGGGCTCATTCACGGTCCCGCTTTTGAGGCCGGTCCGGTCGAAGATGAGGCCTACAGCGACGGGTATGCGACGACGCTGGCAATCGATGCGCTCGATGAGCTGGTTGAGGGTGATAAGCCGTGGTTCCTCGCGATGGGCTACAAAAAGCCCCACCTGCCTTTCGTCGCGCCGAAGCGATACTTCGATCTCTACGATCCCGCAGCTATCAAACTCGCGAGTCAGTCCGAGCCAGCGACCGGAGCTGCTACGATTGGTCTGCACGCCTCGTTCGAGCTGAGGACCAGAGCTAACATTCCCAAATATGGTGAAATCGATGAGCATCTTTCCCGCGATCTGCTGCATGCCTATTATGCCTGCACCAGTTACGTAGACGCTCAGATCGGGCGCCTCCTCGGAGCGCTCGAAAAACACGGGGTGCGTGAGAATACACTGGTTGTGCTCTGGGGTGATCACGGTTGGCACCTCGGCGAAATGGGAATCTGGGGAAAGGCAACGAACTACGAAATCGCAACTCGGGTTCCTTTGATTGTTTCCGCTCCGGGAATGAAAGCAAAAGGCGAGGCGACTGAGGCACTCGTTGAGTTGATCGATATTTTTCCCACCCTCTGTGAGTATGCCGGAATTCCAGTTCCCGAAAACGCTGTCGGAAAGAGTTTCCTTCCGCTACTCGACGATCCAGCCCAAGCCTGGAAGCCTGTGGCGGTGAGTCAGTTTCCCAGTCCGGCTCTGCGCGAGTGGGCCGCTAATCCGCTTTCCGATGGAATGAGAGAAACTTTTTTCGGGCCTCTCATTGAAGACGTCGAAACGTCCATCAAGGCCCAGTTTGGGAAGGACTGGGATCGTGAATTATTCGAACAACATCTCATGGGCTACACGGTACGCTCGCGGGACCACCGTCTCGTCCTCTGGCGGGATTACCGGGATCACAGCTCCGATCCTCTCTTCGTCGAACTCTTCGACCACCGCATCGATCCTGACGAAACCAGGAACGTTGCCTCAGAGCAGCCCGAAGTGGTCTCAGCTCTGAGCGATCAACTCAATTCTCTACTCACCAAGTAATGAACGAATCTGAAAATGTATCCGCCAAAGGGCGCCAGCTTCTCGATCGGCGCTCATTCATGAGTCAGGCTGGGTTTACCTTCGGCGGTCTTGGCCTCGCGCAGCTGCTCGCCAAAGATGGGTTGCTCGGTGCTGATGATCCGACCGCTTTCTCAGGTAAAACTCCGATCCGGCCCGACATCGATCCCGATCGTCCATACTCGCCACGAGCGGCGCACTTCGATATGCCCGCGAAACGAGTTCTCATGATTTTCTGCCCCGGCGCAGTGAGTCATGTCGACACGTTTGATTACAAGCCAGAGCTCTACAAGTATCATGGCCAAAAGCCCCCCGGGATTCCGGCGGTCACTTTCGAAGGACCTACCGGAAACATCGCCAAGCCATTCTGGGATTTTCGACCTCGGGGCGAGTCGGGGAAAATGGTCTCCGACCTTCTTCCCAATCTCGGCGAGCACGTTGACGAGTTTTGCTTCTTCCACGCGCTCCACACCCAAACGAGTGCCCACCCGCAGGGGGAAAACTTCATGCAAACGGGCTTCACGATGGAGGGTTTTCCTTCCTTCGGAGCCTGGGTCACCTATGCGCTGGGAGCCGACAGCGATGAGTTACCAGCTTTTGTCGCGATCAATGACCCCCGCGGCTTGGCCCGGTCCGGGAAAAACAATTTCGGCAACGGCTTTCTGCCAGCAGCCTTCCAAGGCACCGATTTTAACGCCAAGAATCCCCCCGCAAATTTGCGCCGCCCGGCTGGCTTCACGGCGAATGACGACCGGACGACGGTCGATTTTCTGAAGCGACTCAACGCATCTCACCTGGAGCAATATCCTGGCGACGCCAATCTCGCAGCCCGGATTGCTAGCTATGAGTTGGCTGGCCAAATGCAGCTCTCAGTCCCTGAAATCATGGACTTAAACGGGGAGCCAGAGTCGATTCATCGCGAGTATGGTACTGATCAGGGGACGGAACTGAAGCGCGAGTATGCTAAAAACTGCATTCTCGCTCGTCGCTTACTGGAGAAAGGCGTCCGTGTCGTGCAGCTCTTCAACGGCAGCGATCCCAGCGGTGGGAATGGGATTACGAACTGGGATTCCCACAGCAATATCAGCGACACCCATGCGATGCAGGCCGAAATCATGGATCAGCCAACCGGAGCGCTGATCGCTGATATGAAGCGGAGAGGGTTGCTCGAAGACACGCTGGTGGTCTGGTGCACTGAATTCGGACGGATGCCATTTCTTCAGGGCAATGGAACGGGGCGCGATCACAATCCCGATGCCTTCACCTGCTTCCTGGCTGGGGCTGGGGTCAAAAAAGGCTTCAGCTACGGACAAAGCGACCAGTTTGGAGCCAAAGCGGAAGTAGACCCGACTTCACTCTACGACTTCAACGCCACAATTCTGCACCTGTTAGGGCTCGATCATGAACGGCTCAGTTTCTACCACAACGGTCTGGAGCGTCGTTTGACCAACGTCCACGGTCATGTCGTCAGAGACGTGCTCGCCTGAAGTGGAAAAGATCACACGAAGGCACAAAGGCGCAGAGGATTTTCGGTGGATGCCTCTGCTTTTTGTCGGAGATACTGAGGTCTGGCTGTTCGATTCGACTCGACTGTGTAGCTGAGGAGCTTCGCGTTGAAGGCGATCGTGGTCTCGGGGGAGGGGAGCTCTATAGCGAGGGTGTGGTCGCCGGGGGTGAGGGTCTCGGACAGTAGGTAGTGACCTTGCGGGGATCGCGAAGACGTTCGTCCGGGTTAGGCTGAACAGATAGAATGAGAAGGAATTGAGGCCGCGCCATGAAATGGCAATGCTACCTTCTCAATCTATGAAAAAAGAAAAAAACAACACCACACAAATCACAATCGGCGTCGACCTCGG
>JBCCBR010000369.1:0-4129 GCA_039033935.1 Verrucomicrobiota bacterium | reverse complement strand
GCTTTTCATGGTCCAGGGTTCCGTCGGGACTTTGGAAGGAAACGCGCGAATGTAAACTTCAAAAGGTCCGCAAGGCGATCTCGTCCGCAACCTAGCTTTAAGCAAGCCACACTTAAGCGGAGGTCTCTGCAAACCAGCTCGGATCGGTTGCCCGCCAAGGTCAAATTCGCCGCAATACCATGCCCCCCAAAAAACAACCCAGAGCGGCCCAGGCAAACCAATGCCCGACCGGGCGGTGGCGGCTGGTGGTAATCCGCTCGCTCGGAGGCTCGGCCAGATTTTGCAACGCTTCGGGCACTTCACTGCCGAGACGATACTCAGCCGGGTAGCTCGCTTCGTAGTGCAGCACCTTGAGCTTGTCGCTTTCGCGATCATGGAGGCGCAGGCTGATACGGTCTTCTCCCGCGACCACCGACAACTTGAGCTGATAACGACCCAGCCCAGTTTCAGAAACGGTGACGGCCTCGCTTCGGTTCCCTTCGCGCAAAACGGCTGCGTCCCAATTCACTCGCGGGACCGGAGAACCATCCGGATCGGTGCGCTCAATATCGACGATCCAGGATTCTCCTTCCACGCGAGACTCGGTCCTAACGCCTTCGACATCGGCTTTCCGCACGAGGCTGCGGAGCGCTTGTGCCCAGAACTTTCCGCCGTCGGACCACGCAAGCCATTCGCCGCCCCACATTTCGGTGAGATCGGATGCGTAAGCCATGCCGGTGCCCAGCCCAAATCGGGAAATCGCCAGCATCGGGTCGCCGGTCTCGGCGATCAGCAAAACCTGAGCGGTCGATTTTGCTTCGGTCATGACGTAGCCGAGGGTGAATGGTAGCTCCGCCTCGGCGTAGCCGGCCAGCATCGGGTGATCGCCGACTTGAACCACACCGATGAGGTCCTCTTTGATCGCCGATTTAGAGGCCTGCATCGTTTCCTTCGTAAAAATCTGCGGAACGGAGTTGGGATCGAGTGTCTCGTAGTATCGTCCTCTTCCGACTTCGGCGATACCAGACATCAACTCCCGATCAGCCCCGTCTCCGAGAGCGACGGTCGACACGGTGATACCGGAGTCGGCCATTTCTCGAGCGAGCCCGAGGTGATCAGCCTGAGCCGTCTGACCATCCGAGAGAATGATCATGTGTTTAATCTTCGCTGCTGCTGTATCGAGCATTTCCTGCCCGGCCACCATCGATGGAAAAACATCGGTGCCGCCCCCTGCTGCGAGGGAATCGATCGCCGCCTGCACGCTGACTCGATCACTCGCCGAGCGCATTTCGACAATGATTTGCGGATTGCTGTCAAAACCAATCACAGCGATTTGGTCACGTCCGCTGAGCAGCTCGACGGTCGATTTTGCAGCCTGCCTCGCGAGTTGAATGGGGAGGCCGTCCATCGATCCCGATTTGTCGATCACCAACACCATTGCCATGGAGGGCTTTTCTTTTTCTTTCTCAAAGCGCGAAGTCAGTGGGAGCACTTCTTCGACCGGGGTCTTGTAGTAGCCACCCAATCCGTATGAGTTCTCCGATCCGAGCATGGCGAGCCCCCCTCCAAAGTCAGAGACGAAGCGCCTCATCAATTCCATTTGCCCGAGGGTGAATTCCGTTGCCGGCACATCGGCAATCAGGATCGCATCGAACGCGAGCATCTCTTCGAGTGACTCGGGTAGACCTTTCCCACCACGCACATCGACTTCGAAGTCCTGCTCTTCGAGCAACCGGGAGAAACTCCGCATCTCAGTCGGCTTTCGATGAAGCACGAGGACGCGCGGCTGTCCCTTCACCGTGATGGTGGAAGCGAGCTGATTGTTGATCGGGAAATAGTCCCGCTCCGGAACCAGCTCAGCGACCCACTGCCCCGCGCCCGGTGTCGTCATGGTGACGTCGAAAGAGAAACGGTTTCGGCTACCCTGCTTCAACTCCACCTCCCGCGACACTGCCACGACTCCTTTGTGGAGAATCCGCAGCTGAGCCTTCATCGCCTCGTTGGCAGCGATGTCGACCCGCAGCCTCACCACCTCATTCTCAAACGCGGTCGGAGTCGATGGCTCGATCGAGACGACCGCCGCCTCAGACTGTCTCAGTCCGTCGACCGATTCGAACTGCATCGTGACCTCCTCATCCCCCAACACGGTGATCGCGTCGACCAGAGCTTCGTCATCAGGAACCTGCCCGTCTGAGATTAAAACCAATTGACGTGCTTTTCCGCTCGGAAAACCGATTCGGGCCTCGAGCATTGCTTCACCGAGCTGGCTGTCAGAACGAAAAGCATCGTCCTGGACGCCACCTCCCCATTGCTCCAACACCTCATCGAGCTCTTCGACGGTCTCGTAATTTCGGATGCCGCGAGCGACCGCAAACAGTGACCAGGTATCACCAGATTCCGTTGCGGCCAGTTCCTCTTTCAAAGTCGATAGCCGATCCCGAACCGAAGCGAGATCGACGCTTTCCGACACATCGACAAGATAGAGAGTGTGTCGTTGATCCGACTCTGTCTTCCAGAAAGGGCGACACAGCACCAGCGCTAACAACACCACACCAACCAGCCGCAGTGCAAACGAGGCGACTTTTAACCCAGTCGGTCGATCCACCAAAGACCAAAACCACCCCAACCCGAGCGGGATCAGCACGAGGAGCCAGAGTAAAGGCGTGTAGGTGGCGAACTCCATTTTTCAAATACCGACCGCAATCGATCAGCCAACTTTCCGCCGGTGGTAAAGGATCGACTCACCCGTCAGCAACAGGATACAGATCGCAATGAGCCAGTAGGGAATCCCGCGTCCCATCGCGAGACTTTCCAGCGAATCAGTCAGCTGGGCGCTGCCCTGCCCCGTTTCCCCGAGGGAGAGCAGTGACGAGCTCAGTGACCATTGCCCCCCGGGTGATTCGACGTCGTAAAAACCGAGCAACTCGGCCGGGCCCCAACGATCTTCACTCAGGGTGATCGCTTCGAGCGCTCCAGGCACAACCAAGTCGCTTGTTTCTCCGTCGCGGGCTCCCGGAATCGGAAAGGAATCTCCTACCCGATAGGTGGCCAGCGGTGGTTCTTCCCGACCCGCCAGGGTCGTCGAAGCACTGAAAACGAGAGTCGGAAACCAAGCCGAAAAGTAGAACTCAGCCGCGACCGGATCGAGATTCACCACCAGCGTGGTGCTCCCCTCGCGACGCGTTTGATAGACCAACGGAATCGCCGCCTCGGACTCAACCAAGACTATCGCATCCTCCGGTGCGACGATTTCGCGAGCTCCGCCGAAAAGCATGCTCTCGACATCGACATGCCGCAGGGCGGGATGATCTTCCACGACCGCCCGCGGCACCGCCACCGCGATTTCTTCGCCGAGCGATTCCCAGAGGGACGATTCCCCTGCCGGAGCAAACAAAACCCGCAAACTGGCTCCCCCGTCGATCTGGCCCTGATGGATCGATACATCCGCATCTCCTCCGCGCACCAGCGTGAGCGGTCCACCTGCCTGTTCAAAAGCGAGAATCGACGATTCATAAAAATACCGTTGCTCCGCAACCACTGCCACGGAAATGGGTGCTGCGTCGGGAGCGACGAGAAAAACACGGTTATCGAGTGCCAGGGAATCTTCGGACTCGATCTCGGCGACCAGTTTACCGCTGATATCCGCCTCGAGTTCAAAGGTTTCGGAAGGATTCAACCCGGGTTCGACCTGAATTCACCTAGTCGAGAGGACTGGACGACGAAACCGCGCTTATTTTGTGGGATGTCAGTGTTGCGGCAGGAGAGCTCTGTGTAGTTGACGAGAAGTCATGTTTGTGGTAACAGTGAAAGCCGAGCGAGGCGAGTAACACTGCAGGGTGGAGCTGAGTTAGGCTGTGTTGCTATCAGTCTAAATGGTCTTTGTGGTAGCAGTGAAAGCCGTGAGGCGAGTAACACCAAAGATGGAGTTGTATTAGACTGTGTCGTTATCAGTTTAATTAAGAGATCTTGATGGAGTTGCCTTGTCTACGTTCGACGCGAGGGAGTTGCTTCGTTTACGTTCGACGTGAGGGTAGCTTGAAGCAGAATGTCCGACCTCTGCTCTAACCGACTGCGCTACGGAGGCGCTTTTCATTGGGTAGGTGACCAATTTCGTTATAGAGAGGTACGGTACTAATGTACTTATTGCTAG
>JBCCBR010000368.1:0-4156 GCA_039033935.1 Verrucomicrobiota bacterium | reverse complement strand
TTGTCTTCGCAGCTCAGTCCCGTTGTGATCGAAAGAATTGGATAGCAACCAATCACTGAAGTCGAGATGCTCGACTTCGATCATTTCAACGATGATCTGAATTTGTTTCTCAGAGCTTTCGACAATCGAGTCGAGGTAAGCCTCGATCAATTCATGTTGATCTTTTGTCGTCCGAACAATCAGCTGGCTGGTAGTAGGATTGTAAATCACTGAACCCTCTTCGGAGAAAGAGATTCCGGCAGACTCGAGTGTCTCTTTTGAAGTGGCTCGTCTCGTCACACTCCTCCCATCATCAACCGGATCAGAAAATGGATCGGAAGGAGAGGAAGACTCTCCTCCGGCCACATCGCGAGATAAAAAAGTAGGCGGCACCACGTAGGTCTTGGTCGAGAGAACTTGTCCTTCAGCTGCAGCCTCCTCGTTCTGTGCCAGGATCAGGCCAACAGTGCCGAGCGACACCGCAAACGAGAGCGATAAAATCAATTTCTTCATATCAGGGATCAGTCTGCCGATTGCAATCGGCGCGGAGGAAGACCAGGAGCATCGAATCGTCGAATTCTGCCGAGCGGATCGAATCGGGCAAACTACCACCCCCAATCAAACCATAGGTCGCATGTGGTAAGGTGACTCGGGTCTGGTAGGCGTTCTTCTCAAACACCGGAGCGGCAAATGTCTCCTCGTCGCCTCCGACCGCGGCACTCCAGTCGAGATCTTCAAAATAATGAATCAGCTCGGCTGCGAGAGCCACCTCGGCAGTTGCTCCACCTTCTCGGACCGACAGATCTACTTTCAGGATCATGCCTACCTCTCTCGTCGTAAATGCGTGACCCGACGGTGCCACGTTTCGAAGCGTTTCCTCGACCGTTTCCCTGACTGTCCGTGTCTCATCGTTGGGTGGTTTTGTGGTATCAGTCGTCACCGTCACGGTTTCCCTAATGGGGTAACGATACTCACCTGGGTAAATCACTTCGCGAACCGACTGACTCGACGAGCGTCCCCCACTCCGCCCGTTGATCACTGCGGTTTCGTAAACACGAGCGCGCTCGTCTTTGATCCACCGCTGAACTTCGCGACGAAAGGATGTCGCTTGGGTGGGGTCTACCTGATTGGAAAGACTCCATTCCGAAAAAAGTTCCGAATCGACCTCGATCATTTCGAGAATGACCGTAGCAGCGAGTGGTGTATCTGCCGTCGGCGGGGTGGCCGTGCGATTCAGCATCGGGTAGCTCTCAGCGATCTCCGTGCTTTCATCATTGCAGCCAATGATCAGCGCGGCTGTGAAGATCAGCAGGGACAATCGGTTCCAACGCATTGCTGGCAATTATGTTGTTCCGCACAAATCCAAGTCAATCTCAAAGCGTGGTTCCTTCCCCTTTCCATGTCGACTTTTTTGCTCGCTAGAGCAAAATCGTCTCCGATGACCAATGATACCCGAACTCCCGCCCAGCCGTCCGGCGCGGAGAACAATCGACTGGTCAAATTGATGTCGATGGTGAATACAGCAGCAATCGTCTTTTTTGTTTTGCTCTTTGTCCCTTGGAAGAAACTACACGATCCGGCAAAGGTGAGAGCCGCGAACCAGGCATACAATCTCAAACATGCGATCAGTGCTTTCTACACGGAACGTCGCCGATATCCCGTATCGAGAAGCCCTATCGAGTCCGATTCAGATTTGATGAGTGCATTGCTCGGCACCCCTGAATCCGAAACTCAACCGGGAATTTCTCCGCGTGGCATAGCTTTTTATGCCGGGAAGCAGGCAGAAAAGTCCGGTGACCTTTGGACCGAAGGCCTCCATCCGGAAAACCAAACTCTCTACGACCCTTGGGGCAGTCTTTTTAGGATCGCACTTGATGCGGAAGCGGAAGGACAGATCGAAAATCCAGAAATACCAGGAAGTATGATCCTCGAAAGCGTCCTCATCTGGTCGGCTGGTCCCGACCAGGACTTCGACACCTGGGAAGACAACGTCACTACGTGGTGAGCGAGGGTCTTCTCACCACTGCCCTTTATCGCGTGCTTTTGCAGAGCCGGAGCTGGTGATACGATCCCCACGTGAGTCGTTCCCCGATCACCTACCCCACCATTGCAATCCTAGCTCTCTTCGCCGTGCCGCTGGCGGCTGATGAGAGCTTCGGCTCGCTCGCGTCGTTCTTTTCCACGCACTGCACTCAGTGTCACGGAGAAGCGGGTAAAGTGAAAGGGAAGGTCGATTTGCTAGAGATCTCTTCTCCGGAGAAACTTCGGGGAGACCCCGAGCTGCTTGCCAGCCTCGTCGATGTCATCGACTTCGAAGAGATGCCTCCCGAGGATGAGCCCCAGCCGACCGCGACTGAGCGTTCCCACATTCTCGAACTTCTCGAGATGGAACTGGCCACTGCCCTGAAAGCGGAGTCTACCTTTGCTCAGGCACCCATTCGGCGAATGAACCGGCTGCAATACAACAATGCAGTCGTCGATCTGCTTAAGCTCTCTGGCAACGTCTACTCGCTGCCGGAGAAAATGATGCGATCGCACTCGAATTACTTCGATCCCGCATCAGGAGTGATGCCCGAGACGGTCCGAGTTGGGAGCCGACCACTTGGGAAATCTCAAATGATCGAGCCTCGTCTCGCCGGAGTCGCTCCCTTTCCGCAGGATCTCCGCGCTGAGCATGGCTTCGACAACCGAGGCGATCACCTCTCGCTCTCACCGTTGTTGATGGAATCATTTCTTCGGCTCGGTCAATCGATTGTCAGCAGCCATGATTTTGGACCGAAGCGAGTCGGGATCTGGAAACCGTTTTTTGGAGAGTTTTCGAAATCGGAGCAGGCTGATCTTCGCGGCTCAATCGAGAAGCGGCTGTTGCCTTTCCTGACCCATGCCTTTCGTCGCCCGGTGCCGGCCTCAACGCTTGAGCGGTATGTCGATCTGGTCGAGAGTCGAGTAGCTAGTGGAGCCACCGTTTCCGCAGCGATGAAGCTCGCTGCATCTGCTGCGATTTCGTCGCCCCAGTTTCTCTACCTGTATGACGAAGCTCTCGATCAAACAGACTCTCCCGACGTCGAAAGTTACGACCTCGCTTCGCGACTGAGCTTCTTCCTCTGGGGCAGTATTCCGGATCAACACCTTCTCGACTTGGCGGGAACTGGAGAGCTCAACCATCCGAGTGTGTTGGAGGATGAAATCGATCGGATGCTGAATGATCCGCGAGCGAAACGTTTCTGTGACAGCTTCCCGTCGCAATGGCTCCAGCTCGAGCGAATCATTTCCTCTGTTCCCGATCCCGACCACTTCGCCGACTTCTACTTTTCTAAGTATCGAGACAGCATGCACATGATGCTGGAGCCCCTGCTTCTCTTCGAAGCGGTTCTGATCGAAGATCGACCGATCACGGATCTGATTGATCCAGACTTTACTTATCTTTCAGCTACTTTGCGGGAGAGTTATGGGGATGCAAATTTGCCGGGCGTTGATGGCAAAAAGAATATCCCTGTGGTGCTCGACTTCCACCGGGTGCCGATTACCGATCGCC
This sequence comes from Verrucomicrobiota bacterium, assembly GCA_039033935.1. Taxonomy (GTDB): domain Bacteria; phylum Verrucomicrobiota; class Verrucomicrobiia; order Verrucomicrobiales; family DEV007; genus Arctic95D-9. The sequence goes on along the minus strand of JBCCBR010000368.1, from coordinate 642 downwards.
GCTACGGTGGTGTTATCACCAACGCAGCAGTGATGACGATGACCTCGGGGCCGGAGCGGAGCCAGCCAATCACTCGAGGTGCCTGGTTGCTGACGACTATCTTCAACGATCCACCGGAGCCGCCACCGGCTGACGTTCCCGCTCTCGGCGAGGTCCCAACCGCCGAAGAGGCCCACCTGACCCTGCGCGAAAGACTCACCAATCACCGCGAGCGGGCCGACTGCGCTGGCTGTCACGAACAGATTGATCCACTCGGGTTTGCCCTCGAAAATTTCGATCCCGTCGGGAAGTGGCGCGACATCTATGAAAACGGACGCAAGGTAGTTTCGCATCAATGACAGCCGCTTCCCAACCATCTTTGCGCAGAAAATCGGGGGTCAAGATCTCAATCGTGGTTTGCGGCGAGGCCTGACGGATCGCATTGATCGTGTGGACGAAATGAATTGCGCCGCCATCATCAAGATCGTCTCTGTCGACGGACGTGATCACGACGTGCTCAAGGCCCATTTCTGCTACCGCCAGGGCAACGCGGCGCGGTTCATCCTGATCCAGCGGAGCGGGTTTGCCCGTGATGACATTACAGAACGAACAGGCGCGTGTGCACGTGTCGCCCATGATCATCATCGTTGCGTGTTTTTTGTC
>JBCCBR010000367.1:0-4162 GCA_039033935.1 Verrucomicrobiota bacterium | reverse complement strand
GGCGTCGATTTTCTCGCGCACCTCTTGCGGGGACCCTACAGCGCCTGCTTGCCCAACATGAGCGAGCATCGTGCCTTACTTGACGATTGATCCTCAGGACATCGGTCGCAGCTATGAAGCGATCATTCGGATCAATTCACAGAGCGGAAAAGGGGGCGTCGCCTATGTGCTCGACCGCGAGCATGGCTTTGATCTGCCGAAGACGATGCACCCTCAGGTGGGTGGCCCGATCTCGGCCCACGCCGACGAGATCGGTCGGGAGCTCAGCGCTGAAGAGATCGGAGATTTCTTTTTTGAGCATTTCGTGAATGCGGAGAGCCCATTGCGGATCGACTCCTTCGAACTCGACCACACTCGGATGCAGCAAGGTGAAGTTTCCTGCGACGCGACTGTTTCGGTCGCTGGCGAGCGCTTCTCGGGGCAGGGCACCGGCAACGGACCAATCAATGCATTCGTCCATTTTCTCGATCAGATTGGGAAAAAGGAATTCCGGGTCACTGACTATCGGAGCCAGGCGTTACGGGGAGGCTCAGACGCCGATTCGGCGGCCTACGTCCAGATCGACGGCGGAGAGGGCATTGGTTTGGTGTGGGGTTGTGGGGTCGATCCCTCGATCGAGATGGCTGGTCTCAAAGCGCTTGTGACCGCCTGGAATTTAACCCAGAAAGGAACCGAGGCATGAGCTCTGAACCAGTCGGTGTGCTGTTTGATCTCGACGGTACGCTGCTCGATACCTTGCAGGATCTCGCGGACTCCGGGAACGAAGTCGTCCGGGCCTGGGGATTTCCAGAGCATCCGGTTGACGCTTACCGAACCTTCGTTGGCAGCGGGATGCGTCACCTCGTTCAGGCGATATTCCCGAGTGAACATCGCCCGGAGTCCGATGCCGCGATCGACGAAATCCTCGAGGAATATCGAGCGGCCTACTCGCGGAACTGGCAAAGAAACACCGTCCCTTACCCAGGTGTCACTGAATTGCTGGATCAGCTTCGGGATGATGGCATTCCATTCGGGGTGGTCTCAAATAAGGCGCACGATTTTACTCAAAAGTGTGTCGAGGCATTCCTGCCCGATTGGGAATGGGGTCCGGTAATGGGACACCGCGAGGGTTTTGAGAAAAAACCAGATCCAGCAAGCGCGCTGGAGGCTGCGGCGGCGATGGGAGTTTCGCCGGGGCGATGCTGCTTTGTAGGAGACTCCGACGTCGACATGGAGACCGGGAAAAACGCTGGGATGGTTCCGGTCGGGGTGAGCTGGGGGTTCCGGTCGGTTGAAGAACTGCGAGCCCACGGAGCCGCTGAAATTCTGGATCAACCCGGCTCGCTCGTGTCGTTGTTGGGCGAACTGTCGACCAGGTGAGGAATTGCCAGCCCTAACAAGCTTACTAAACTTTCCGCTGCGTATTGACCGACCTCGATTACTTCGTCGTGACTGAGAGGCTGTCCAGTCAGCCCAGCCCCGTAATTAGTGAGGCAGGAGAAGCCGACCACCTCAAGTCCCAGCGCCCGCGCCTGGATCGCTTCCGGCACCGTCGACATGCCCACAGCGTCAGCGCCGAGGGTGCGTAGCATTCGAACCTCGGCGGGCGTTTCATATTCAGGGCCATTAACCCAGGCGTAGACGCCCTCAGCGAGTTGAAGGTCTGATTGCTCGCTTGCGATTTTTTTGAGGATCTGGCGATGCCTTGAGGAATAGAGATCGGTCTGATCGACGAAGTGCGGTCCACCAGTGAGTGGAGACTGTCGGGCCAGATTGAGATGGTCTCGAATCAGCATCCATTGACCAGGTTTGAAATTCGCATTTACGATCCCGGCTGCGTTGGTGAGGATGACTGTTTTTACCCCGACGCTGGCGAAGAGCCTGATCGTTGCGGCGACTTCGCGAGCCGACCAGCCTTCGTAGCAGTGCACTCGACCCTGAGCTACAAGGACTGGAACTTCCGACAGCATCCCGGCGTGCAGTTTCCCTTCGTGTCCCGGAACCTTGCTGGTCGGAAGACCGGCCACCTCTTCATAGGGAATCACCGTTTCGACCGCGATTTTTTCGACGAAACTCCCAAGTCCAGAACCGAGCACCACGCCCATTTCAGGGCGAAAAGACTTCAGCTCTTCGGGTGGGGAAATATCTGCCATGCGAGCGTCGAAATTACCCGAGTCGGGCTTTGATCTCAAGATAGAGCTTGGCCAGCTCTGGTGTCGCGACCTGAGCTGCCTGGGCGGCCCGGAGCGGTTCCCCCCAGATTGATTCGAGCTCGACCTCGCGGCCAGCCTCCCAATCGATCAAGCTCGAGGGCCGGTAGGCGTCCATCTCTGTGGTTCGCGAAATATTGAGATCGACAAACGCGCGGTCGATCGACACACCAAAGCTTTCCGCAGTCGCGACGACTTCTTCCATCAGAAGTCGCGTCCGCTTGGCAAGGGCAGGATCAGCAAGAATGCGATCGGTGGTGAGACCTCCAGCCGCTATTGAGAGTCCGTTGAACGGGATGTTCCAGATCAGTTTCCGCCATCGCACTTCGTCCAGATTTGGAAGAGCCTCGCAGGGAATACCTACTGATTGAAATAACTCCGCCACAGCATTCGCTTTCTCGCTTTCAGAGGGATCGAGTGAGGCCAGCTCGATCCGGCCATGAGCAAGGTGCGAGATTTCACCGGGAGCGGTTCGGTTGATGCAGACAAAGCAGACGCCTCCCAGAATCGAATGCTCGGGGAAATGGGTTTTCAGCAACGCTTCGTTACCGAGCCCGTTTTGCACCGTCAAGAGGCAGGAGCTTCCCTTCAGCAAAGGCCTGATCAACTCAGGGAGGGCTTCATTGGCTGTCGTCTTGATTGCCACGAGCACCAGATCGACGGGCCCAATTTCTGCCGAATCGCCAAAGGCCCGCACCGGATTGATCTGAAAATCGCCTTGCGGACTCCGGATCTGGAGCCCGTTTTGACGGACCGCGTCGAGATCACTCCGCATCAAGAAGCTGACTTCACTTGCCGCAGTCAGTCGCGCCCCGTAGTAGCAGCCAACCGCGCCAGCTCCGACGACGGCAATGGTGGGGAATGCGCGCATCCCGGAGCAACGCTTGACGTGCCCCGGATTGCAAGGCCCACTACGGGATCATGACGATTTCTGAGCAATTGCTCACTGCGACCGAGGAGCTCTGCGACGCTCTCTCAGGGCTGAAGAATCGTCGGCGTTTCCCCGACTTAAAAGTCTTCGGAAGCGGCGTTGAGTTCCGCGAGTTTAGTCCCTATCTGTAGGTCGGCAGCCCATCGGTTAATGTATCGCCAATCGAGGCGTTCTTTTCGAACTCTGACAATTCCGATAGCGTCGAGCAGGTCTTTCGGGCGATTGGCTAATGACGCCCATCGTAATTTTTGCAAGATGACGTCCTCAGGAGTCGGTAACCAAACAACGTGATTCCCCATTCGAGTTTCTATTCGCCTTTCGAATCTGGATTGATCAAAAGGCTCATCGCTCAAATCAAACAGTTCGATTTCAAAAGGGATTGAAGGGATCTTGAGAATCTGTCGCGTGTGGCCTGTAATGGTTTCAAAACTGATTTGATGATCTATTTCAAACGCTTCGGGCAACTGCTTCAGAATTTGATCTCGCTTCTCGAGATTGAGCTGAACCACGAAATCAGCGTCTTTAGTCGATCGAGCCTCTCCGTAAGCATTCGAAGAGAGAGAGCCTACCAGCATGTAGGGTATCGCGTTCCTGTTGAGAATTTCCAGCAGCGCAAAAACTGCGTCTTCTCCGTATTTCATCTTCCCTTCGATCCGTAGACTCGCTCGATCAGTAGATCGTGTATCTGATCCTCGTTGGCATCGGGATGATCAATCCTCAAGCCCGCCTTGATGGCTTCGCAGGAGAGTCGAAAGAGCCGCGGGCCATCCAGTATTTTTTCCACCATCGATGCGGCTTTGGCCCTCTCGAGTTTTCTGGCTTCAATCGATTTAGCCAGGTTCGCAGTCTCAGTCATTCGAAGAGTATCGTGCACTTGGCATAAGCATTTGTCCATCAACAGTCGGCGGTTATCGCTAGGGCAGATCGATGTCATGCGACGGGTTTTACTAAACCGTAGCCAACCTACCAGACTGTTGAAAGTTCGGTTTTTTCGAAACCTTTCCGCGCATCCCGGAGCAACGCTTGACGTGCCCCGGATTGC
>JBCCBR010000366.1:0-4225 GCA_039033935.1 Verrucomicrobiota bacterium | reverse complement strand
CTTTGGTAAAACCTTTGCCAGGATCGAAATCGGGTTGTTCTGCTTTCTGCCGATTCTCCTCTGGATTCCGCTGGCCGGTTCGATTCGTTGGGAGCCGGTCTGGATCGTGATTTTCCTGGTGGCTCAGTTTGCGGTTTTTCTGATCAATTCTGTGGTGAGTCACGAGCCGGGTCCCGTTTACAATCGTCTGCTCGCGGTCGCTGCTCTGCAGTTGATCGCTTATGCCGTCGCGATCACGCTGCATGTCGCATTTCGGGCATGAGTGATCGCTACTATTGGCCCTACACCCTCCGCTCGGCGGGGGCACTCAACGCCAAGTCGCAGCGGCGGGAACATCAGGGATTTCTCATCCGGATTGAGGATGGCGTTGGTTGTGTCCACCCCTGGCCAGAGCTTGGCGACGCCCCAGTCGAGTCCCAATTGGAAGCATGGCGGACCGGGAGGCAGATTCCGCTACTTACCAGTGCGCTCGCTTGTGCCAAGCTTGATGGTGAAGCGAGACGGGCGGGGCGGTCGCTGCTCACCGGATCAGATGCTCCGGTCCAGCCGCGAAATCATCGCCTGGTCCTTCCGGAGGACGATCCTGATCAGTGTTTCGAAGAGGGCTACCGTGCCGGCAAATGGAAAATCGGGCGAGAAGACCCGGTTCAGTTTTCGGATCGAGTCCGTCCCTGGGTCGAGAGAGGCTTCAGATTGCGGCTCGATGCCAATGAGACGTTCTCGGTTAAGGAGTTTCTACGGTGGTGGGATGCGCTCGATCCTTCGGTGCGTGATGCTGTCGATTGGGTTGAGGATCCTGTCCCGATTTCCCGGTGGCGAGCTGTGCGCCTGAGGCGTGCCGGGGTTTCGGTCGCGGTCGATCGGACGGTAGCTCGCCATTACCGTGTCGCAGACGTCGCAGTCTACAAGCCAGCCCTCGATGATTCTCCGTTCGATGCCGGGCTCAATACAAAGCTGCTCGGCTGGGCGCAAAGTCGGCGGAAACAGATTGTCGTGACGAGCTACATGGATCACCCGATCGGACAACTCTGGGCCTCCTATGCAGCAGCAAGCCTCGCGGCGCTCGATTCGGACTGTGTTGATCTGTGTGGCTTGCTGACGCAGCATTGCTTTGAGACCTGCGCTTTCTCAGAGCAGCTCGACGCAAGCGAGACCCGGCTTGTCCCTCCAGCGGGCACTGGATTGGGTTTCGATGAATTACTTGATTCGCTATCGTGGAAACGGCTCGGCTAACAGATCCAGAATACTGGCAGAGCGATGCCTGTGATCTGCGGCTCAATCCGCAGCGCCCGGTTGATGTCGCTGGGTTGGTTGATTTTATCGAGCAGGATCTTGGAATTCTTGGCGCTGTCGTCATTCCAACTTCCGGGACGACTGGCCAGCCACGGTTTGTGGTCCATACCCGCAAGTCGCTCCTCGCTTCGGCTGCGGCGGTGAATCGACATGCTACGGTGACACGTGACGATCACTGGCTCGCAGGTCTCGCCACCTTTCATGTCGGCGGGCTCGGGATCTATGCTCGGGCGATGCTTAGTAATTCGTCAGTCACCTCTTTTGAATGGGATCGCTGGAGTCGGGACGGCCAAGCTTGGACTAAAGCGATCGAAGCGGCAGGAGCGACGCTCGCTTCCCTCACTCCGACCCACTTGCACGATCTGGTGCGACACGGCGTGATGTCCCCGAGATCACTCCGCGGGATTTTTCTGGGAGGAGGGCGGATCGATCCGGGCCTGCTAGAGGAGGCGAAACGACTCGGCTGGCCGATCTGGCCGAGCTATGGATCCTCTGAAGCCGGATCTCAGGTCGCGACGAGTCTGGTGGGTGATTGTGATAGGCTCGAGATTTTGCCGTGTTGGGAGATCAGAATCTCCGACCTGAATCAATGCCTCGCACTTCGTGGGGATGCTCTCTTCAGCGGCTATGTGATGAGAGATGCGGCTTCGGACTTCGCTCGCTGGCAATTTCTCCCCGCTTCTGACGCCGAAGGGTGGCATGAAACTAAGGATCGCGTGCGACTGGGCGAGGGCACGCTCAGCTTCCTGAGTCGGACCGATGACACGGTAAAACGAAAAGGTGAGCTGGTCTCGATCTCAGCTCTGGAGCAAATCCTCGCGGCACAGCTTGAGGCGATTCCTTTCGTCGTGTTGCCAGTGCCGGAACCCCGCAGTGGAGTGGAACTGATCCTGATCGTGGCGCCCGAATCAAAACGGCTCATCGATCTCGATGTAATTAATGAATCGCTTTCACCCGTTGAGCGGATCAGCCAACTACTGACTCGCAGTTCGCTACCTCTCACCGTGTCCGGGAAAATCGATCGAGATGCCTTGTTGCAGGAATTTGCTTGCGAAGTGAGAGAGTGGGGTGATCGATAGTCGGCCCCCTCCACTTTCATGAAGCGCTCCGAATGAAGCTTTTGCCAGCCGCTCTGGCATTGTTAGTCTGCTCTGTTTCGGGTCAGGCCCAACAAGTCATTTTCAACGATGACTTCATCCTCGATCCGTCTTTAAATGGGTGGACCGAGAGTATTTCGACAAATAACTCCGCTACTGGCGATATATCTGCAACCGGTGTTGGGACAGTCGAGATTGAAAAAACAGGAGGTAGTCAAAGACTTGAGGGCAGGATTACCCGAGTGGTGAGTACCGTCGGTTTTGAAAGCCTTACAATCAATCTCACTGCTTTCCAATCACCTCCACCCGTGGGATACGAGGGCGGCTCATTTGGGTCTTTTAATACAGACAGTCTGTCAGTCTATATTGATACTGGTGCAGGCTTTGTTCCCTTGTTTCAGAGGACGGGTGCGTGGGGTCCTGTTGTTGCTGGATTTACGAATGGAGGAAATGGGACGACCTCGACTCCAACCGCCTCAGGTGAGATTGCTTTACCGGGAAGCGCAGCGAATATCTCTAATCTGGGAATACAGATCGAAACTTATGCATGGGCCTTGGACGAGTCGTATTTCCTGGATCTGTTCACGCTCTCAGGGGTGGCATTGCCACAGCTCACCGCGCCAGTCTTGATTCAGGACGATGCGGCAGTTGCCTCATTTCAGCAGTCGGCTGTTCCCTTCGCGAGTGCTCTCAGCAGTGTGACCGAGTCTGCGGTAAAGAGTGGAGGGCGTGATATTAACGAAAGGTTATTCAGGCTGCGGTCGGGTTTGGGCCAGCGAGTCCGCCGCGATTCGGTTGGAGCGGCAGCTCCGGAAGAGTTTTTGGTCGATCTCGAGGCAGGTGTTTTCGACTGGTTCGTGGCAGGCGATTTTGGCTCTTCCGATGCAAACTACGGGAGCAACTGGAGCTCCGATACAGAGACTCTTTCGAGTTCGCTCGGTTTTGAATATGTTGTTGCGGAAAATGTGGCTCTTGGGCTCGGCTACACCCATCTTGAAACAGACAGCACGGTTGGGAGGCTCGGAGAGGCAGACCTCACCGGCGAAGTGCTCCACGGCTATGCTTCAATTTTGCCAACGCGGCGGAGTTACATTTCGGTTCATTACGCCTACTACGATCTCGAGCACGATCTCACTCGAAATTCCGGCTTTGGCACGCTCCAGCGCGCGGCACCGGATGGAAAAGCGCATCGGTTTTCGATCGATCTCGGGGCGAACTTTGAAGCTCCGCTCGCGCTGCCCGGCGGCGATGCGCCGTTGTTGTTTGGACCGTTTTTCAGCCTCGAAGGGGTTGAAGGCGAGATCGACGGCTTCGCCGAGAGTGGTTCGAGTCGCTTCGCCGCGAATGTTGCGGAGCAGGATTTCGCTTCTCTCGTAGCTGAGCTTGGTCTTCAGGCATCGACGGAATTTTCGGTTGGGGATATCACTGTGCGACCGCAGGTCCGGGCCGCGATCCATCAAGAGACGAGAGGAGAGCACGACGTTACTACCGTCGGCCTTATTCAGACCCCTTTTGCTCTGCTCGAGAACGGTAGCCTCTCGCCAAGCGGCGGGCTCGCCGCGGAGACTTCCTCAGTCTCGCGCGACCGGACGTTTGGATCCCTCGGCACGGCGTTGCAGTTTAACCTCAGCGACCTACTCACCATCGGAGTCGAGTATGAGGGCTACTTCTTCGCAGAAGACCTCGAGAGCCATCACCTCACACTCCGCGGACGTCGGCAATTCTGACCTGCATCGAGTTTACTCGATTTTAAAGGTCGAGGGATCGTAGTCGATCTCAGGGTATTGCATGTCGAGACTGGTGAGTGTTTCGTTAATGATCTGAGTGACCACGAG
>JBCCBR010000365.1:0-4256 GCA_039033935.1 Verrucomicrobiota bacterium | reverse complement strand
TATCGCGATCACCTCGCCGGTCGCCACCTCGCCGGTCGCTACCTCGCCGCCTATCATCACCACCACGACGGTCGCCACCTCGCCGGTCGCCACCTCGCCGGTCCTGACGTGGTCCCCTTCTTTCCCGGTCGCCGCGAGCCCCACCTTTCTTATCGCCGCCACGACGATCGCGGTCCCGATTATCGTTGTCGCGAGCGCTGCGATCTCGCCGCACTTCTTTTGCTTCATCGCCCTGCGCTTCCTGAACCCAGGAGGGCATTAGGTCGAGAGCTGAGAATTCGAGAGGTTTATCGTCACTCATGACTGGAAGTTAATAAAGCCGGCGACATCGCATCGCCAGGATGGTGGGCTGCGCTCGACCGTTTGAGGTGTAAAAAGATAAGGCGGAGAGGATCAGGCAGTCAAAGCGACCTTGAGAGCCTCGCAAGCAACTGTTGCGGTTTTTGAAATATCTCTTTCACCATGCGCTAGAGAAATGAATCCGGCTTCGTAGGCCGACGGCGCAAAGTAAACACCACGATCGAGTGCGGCCCAGAAAAATCGGCGGAACATCTCAAAATCTGATGACAAAACATCGTCGACAGAATGCACCGGTGAATCCGTGAAAAAGAGGCAAAACATCGACCCAATTCGGTTGAAGGTCAGATCGCGCCCCAGCTGATCGAGCGTATCGCGAACGCCGTCCTCGAACTGCTGGCCAATCTCCTCAAGCTTTTCCCAGCCCTTGAGGCGTTCCATTTCTTTGAGTTGAGCCAGGCCTGCCGCCATTGCCAAGGGGTTACCCGAGAGGGTGCCTGCCTGGTAAACTGGCCCGTCTGGTGCGAGGTGATTCATGATATCGGCTCTGCCCCCGAAAGCGCCCACCGGCAGACCACCCCCGATCACCTTTCCCATCGCGGTGAGATCTGGAACAATACCGACTCGCTCCTGAACCCCACCTCGCGCCAGCCGAAAGCCCGTCATCACTTCATCGAAAATCAGTAGGGCCCCGTGCGCGGAGGTGATTTCGCGGAGCTTTTCGAGATAGCCTTCCTTAGGAAAAATCAGACCGGCATTGGCTGGGATCGGCTCCACAATAATGGCTGCGATATCTTCACCGTGTTCCGCGAATGCCTCATCAAGAGCTCCAAAGTCGTTGAAGGGAAGAGTCAGGGTCAACTTCGCGAATTCCTCAGGCACCCCCGCACTATCTGGCTTTCCAAGCGTCAAAGCACCGCTCCCAGCGGCGACTAGAAGCGAATCGACATGCCCGTGGTAGCAGCCTTTGAACTTGATGATTTTGTCCCGCCCGGTAAAGCCCCGTGCGAGTCGGATCGACGTCATGGTCGCCTCGGTGCCGCTGTTCACGACCCGCACCTTTTCCACCGAAGGCACGTAATCGCGAATCATCCGGGCCATTTCAACCTCGTGCCGGTTGGGAATGCCGAAACTGACGCCTTCCTTGGCCGCTTGATGAACCGCGTCGATCACGACAGTTGGCGCGTGACCGAGTATCGCCGGCCCCCACGTGCCGACGTAATCGATCATTTCATTGCCGTCGACGTCCCAAATCCGACAACCGCGAGCTCGTTGCACAAAAAAAGGATCTCCGTCGACGTTACGAAAAGCCCGTACCGGGGAATTCACGCCACCCGGAATGACCTCCTGGGCTGCTTGAAAAAGTGAATGGGAGAGAGAACGCTCTGGCATCGCAGGGGAAAGAATCGCTTGAGGGGAAACGCGTCAACCACTCGTTTTGATGCATTGGATTTTGGGGCAAATCTCTGGATTCGGAGACCGGGCGCACCGCAACCACGAACAAAACAATCATTCTCGACTTTGCTTTCCGAGCTTGGATTCCAAAATCGCGAAAGGTAATGTCACAGACTCATGGATGCACCATCCTCACCGAGCAGCCCGCCTCCCCTGAAGCCATCAAGTTCGCCGCCCGACGCTCTGACCAAGGCGCTGATCCCAGTGGGACGCTCTGGATGGGCTATTGCAGCTGGCTATCTTGGTTTGTTCTCATTCCTGGTGCTCCCGGCACCGTTGTCCCTTCTCGTCTCGATCATTGCGCTCTGGCACATTCGGCACCGAAGTAAGATCGGGCGACCGCTCGGCGGGATCGGTCGTGCTCTTTTTGGGCTAATAATGGGCGTGATCGGCACGGCTCTTGTTGCGTGGTGGGGTTTTCCAGCCTTGTCCTCTGACCCAATCTGATCACCTTTCACGGAGGAGCCCGCATGAACGTCCACCATCTTGAGCTCTTTTACTTCGTCGCAAAATACGAAGGAATTACGGAAGCCGTTCGCAAGATGCCTTACGGGATTCAGCAGCCTGCCGTTTCCGGCCAGATACTGCAGCTCGAACGCTTCCTCGGGGTGAAGCTGTTTCACCGGCGCCCTTTCGCCCTGACTCCATCTGGTGACGAACTCTACGATTTCATCTACCCGTTCTTCTCCCGACTCGATCAAATGACCGAGAGACTCCGCGGCGAAGAATCTCATCACCTGCGACTTGCCGCATCCGCCGCCACTCTGACTCACCATCTTCCGTTCGTGCTGCAAGCGCTGCGGCAGGAATACCCGACCCTACGACTGACCTTACGAGAGACACCAGATCGAGATCTCGAATCGGTGCTCCGAAAGCGGGAAGCTGACCTGGCCATTGCGATTGTGCGGAAAAACCTCATCCCGGGTATTAAGTCCTCCAAGTTGATTGATCTGCCTCTCGCCGTCTTCGCACCAAAAAACTCTGATGTGGAAACCTTCCGCGATCTTGTCCGAAAAGCCGAAGGCGGCCAAATTTGCGAACCGCTGATTCAGCTGCCAAAACACGAGGCAGTCGCCAAATTGTTTCAAAAAGGTCTCACATCGAAAGGACTCCGGTGGGAAACCGCGATGGAAGTGAGCGATACAACACTCATCCTCAAATACGTTGAAAACGGGTTTGGCTACGGTGCGACTGTGGATATTCCAGGGGTGACCTGGCCTGAGAGCGTTCGCAAAATTCGGGTCCCGGCTGACTTCCCGAGTCTCAAAATCGGAATACTGCACTTCGGTGATCTCAAACCGGTCGCGGAGCGCTTCATCGAACTGACACGCGAGCACGCAGGACTGCTTAAGAAGCAGCTTCGTGAAGTGCCGAAAAAGCGACCGAACAAAAAGAAGGCCTGATTGTGACACTGAAATGCCTCCTTTTCGATTTCGATGGGCTGATCCTCAACACCGAGGAGCCAGGATTCGAAGCGTGGTTGGAAAACTACCGAGCTTACGGGGCGGACCTACCGCTCGAGACCTATGTCAAATGCGTCGGGAGCGATTTCAATGGTTTTGATCCGAAATCCCATCTTGAGTCTCTCGTCGACACTCCCGTCGACTGGCAATTCTGGGATGCTGAGCGTGAGAAGTTAGCACTCTCGATGATCGAAAAGCTCGAGCCGCTCCCCGGCATCCTCGACCTCATCAAAGAGGCTGAAGCCGCTGGTATTCCATGCCTGGTCGCTTCGAGCTCTCCTCGAAGTTGGGTCGGAGGTCACCTCGACCGACTTGGCCTGACCTCGCGATTCCAGGCGATCCGCTGTCTCGAAGATGTCGCCTCTCCAAAGCCTGCCCCCGACCTTTTTCAATCAGCCGCAAAAGCAGCAGGCGTTGAACCGAGGGACTCGTTGGTACTCGAAGATTCGCTGAACGGTTTAATTGCCGCGACAGCTGCTGGCGCCCCGTGCGTTGTCGTTCCGAATCGGATCACCCGCCATCTCGATTTTGCCGGAGCTTCCTCTGTCCTGCCATCACTCGACGGCATCGGCATCGACATCCTCGGTGAGATTCATCGCAAGTGCGCTCGACCTCAAGATTTCTGATTCGTACCTAATAGATCTGATTGCCAATCGCCTCGCGGTGAAGTCGCTCGATGCTGCTCTGAGTGTCGAGCTGGCTCGGAAGGGTTGAGTTCGAGGAAGAACCCGGATCGACCGTTCCACAGCCGATTCCCACCGTTGCGATCAAAATGCAGACAAAGCAGCGCGTCAAAGTCATGAGCTGGAAGAGGGTTTTGGTAACGCCATCTTCGTCGTCTGGCAAGTTCAGTTGCAACCTGCAGGCGGGGTAAGGGCTGGTGAATCGTGGCGAACTGAAACCACCAATCCCGCTCGAAGATTCTGACCACACCAACGTCATTTCTTCTCAAAATCGGCCGCAAACTATTCGGTCCGCCCCTGATCGTTTTGCGCGGCCTCTCTCGATGAATGAAAAAATTTCGTTCGATTCTCAAATCCG
>JBCCBR010000364.1:0-4263 GCA_039033935.1 Verrucomicrobiota bacterium | reverse complement strand
GGACGACGCGGCGAACGTGCGGTTTTACGCGAGGAAAATGGGGAATCTGGGTGCCGCATGGGAATCGCAGTGCCTTCCAGTCTCTGGTCGAGCCTCGCAAAAAGATCACGCTCTCGGCCGAGATCGACTTCGGCACCGCAAACCCCGGAGATGAGTCGATCCGCCTATTGATTAATGGAGGAGAAGAAATTGCACGGCTCAACGAGGTTCGGATCACCGGCATCACAAGCTGGAAGTCGTTCATCGCGCGCGGTGGCGACTACCTCCTGACCGAACCGAAGATCGATTCTGACAGAGGCGAGGAAGGACTATCCAAATCTGAAGCGGAGGAACTTTTCACCAAAACAATCCGACCGCTTTTCGCTGAAAAGTGTGGCGGATGCCACGGGCAAAATGCCGATCGTTTCAAGGGAGCCTTCGATATGAGGTCTCGGGAGAGCATTCTCAGAGGAGGCGAATCAGGAGAACGGGCCTTGGTCCCCGGAAAGCCGGAGGAGAGCTTTCTCTACCTGTCGTTGACCTGGAAAGATCCCGAATTCGAAATGCCGCCGAAAGAAAACGACCGCCTATCGAGCGAGCAGCTCGACGCGGTCAGGCAATGGATTGTCGCGGGCGCGCCATGGGTCGAGCATGCTGGCAGTCCGCCATCTCCACCGGATCTGACCACTCGCCTCGGGGAATGGACTGCGCTTCCAGGGATTGGAAAAGTCAGGGTATCCACCAGCCCGGCTCAAAGTCAGATCTGGGCGGAGCGCGGCTACGATCCCGATTCACTCTGGTCCTATCGCAATCGCGAGGCGGTCATTCCTCCGACGACCCTCCCCCACCCGATTGATGGGTTTGTCAGGGAGAGGCTCAGATCAGCCTCAATCGAACCGGGGCCGAGAGCCGAGCCCAGACTTCTGAATCGCCGACTATCTTATTCCCTGACCGGATTACCACCGACTGCGGAACAAGTCGGAACAGATTTCGAGGAGCTGCTCGATCAGCTTCTAGCGAGTCCCCACTACGGTGAGCGAATCGCTCAGCACTGGCTAGACGTGACGCGCTACGCCGACAGCAATGGATTCTCCCGCGACGAAAAGCGACCCGATGCCCATCGCTACCGCACCTATGTGATCGATAGCTTCAATGCAGACAAGCCCTTTGATCGCTTCGTGAAAGAACAAATCGCAGGCGACGAACTAGGCCTCGCTGGTCAGGAAGCGCTTGGCTTCCTCTGGATGGGGCCATGGGAATTCACCAACATGACCAGTGCCGCAGTCGCCCGACAGATGTGGCTCGACGATGTCGTGAACAGCATTGGAGTGACCTTTCTGGGACATGAACTGAGCTGCGCGAAATGTCACGACCACAAGTTCGATCCAATCCCAACCCGCGATTACTACGCCATGCAGGCCATCTTTGCTGGGACCCAGCACCATCTCAACGCCGGGAAATACGAGATCCGCCCGCGTGCTCTCGGAACCGTTTCGATCCTCAAAGGAGGTTCGCTCGAGTCTCCCACCGAAGCGGTCGCACCGGCCGTGATGAGCGCCTTCGACCTGTCGAATCACTACCCGATCCCTAGTAACGGCGAAGGGAGGCGTGCTGCTCTCGCGAACTGGATTGCTGATCCGGCGCATCCGCTCACGGCGCGTGTGATAGCGAATCGAGTCTGGCAGTGGCATTTCGGCGAGGGGCTCGTTGCCACGCCCAATGGTTTTGGGGTAGTCGGAGCCAAACCGACACACCCTCGCCTACTCGATTTTCTGGCGAATTATTTGGTAGAGAACGACTGGTCGATCAAGGCACTGACGCGACTGATCCTGACCAGCGACACCTGGCAGCGGAGCACCACTCATCCCAATCTCGAAGAGCTGCGACAGGTCGACCCCAACGGAGAGTTACTCGCCACCTTTCCACCGCGCCGATTGACCGCCGAAGAAATTCGCGACTCGATGCTGATGGTCAGTGGCGAACTCAATCGCCGCGTCGGGGGAGCGAGCTTCCGTGCTCAGATCAACTGGGAAGTCGCTTTTCAACCACGTCTCGCGATGGGCAAGCTGGTCGCCCCATGGGAGCCCGATCGGAATCGTGCTGATCGCAATCGCCGAACGATCTACGCCGAACGGGTCCGCAATCTCGGGCACCCGATGCTGGAGGTCCTCAATCGCCCTAACAGTGACTTAAGCTGCGAAGCGCGTGACGAGACCACCGTTGTGACGCAGGCGTTTACCCTCTTCCATGGAGACTTTTCCAACAGCCGAGCGCTGGCGATCGCCGATCGGTTGATCCGGGAAAAGCCTGAAACGATTGAAGAGCAAATCGACGCAGTGTTCGCCCTGGTCCTCGGGAGGTCTCCCTCGCCCGCCGAGCTCAAGCGTTGTCGCGATCACATCGAACAGATGCGGAATCATCATCGTGCTCATCTTCCGAAAGAGCATGATCTTCCCCGGGAAATCGAACTCTCCAATGTGATCGAACGAACCGGAGAAACGGCCACCACGGTCTTCAAATTGAAGCAACTCAGCAGCGGCTACGAAAGGGATCTCCAGGCCTGGGAGGTAGGGCCAGAGACTCGGGCCCTCGCTGAGCTGTGCCTCGTCCTCCTAAACTCCAGCGAATTTCTGCATGTCTATTAATTTCACGACCAACCCTAACAAACGCGAATTTCTCTTCGGGCTCGGAGCCACGCTTGGGACCACCGCGCTCAACACACTGCTCGGTGCCGAAGCAGCCAACCCATTGGCAACTCGTCCGGCGCATCATCGGTCCAAAGCGAAACGGTGTGTCTTTATCTATCTCGCTGGTGGTCCCAGTCACATCGACATGTTCGATCCGAAGCCGGAACTCTCGAAAAGAAACGGGGAAACCTTCCACAACAACGACGAATTCACATCCGGTATGGCGCGAGGGTCCCGGCGGCTTGTCGGCTCCCCTTTTCAGTTTCGCCAATACGGGGAGACCGGGATCTCGATTTGCGATCGTTTCCAGCACCTCCCCAAATTCGCCGACGATCTCTGCATTTACCGTGGCTGCCAAGGCGAGTCGGTCAATCATCCGACCGCGAATCTACACATGAATACCGGCAACCGTTTCGGGGGCGAGCCCGCGGTCGGTGCCTGGGTCAGCTATGGACTCGGGACAGAGAGTGCGAACCTCCCGAGTTTCGTGGTGCTGCCGGGAGAATACTATCCCCAGGCAGGAGCCGCGAACTGGTCGAATGGCTATCTGCCGGCTCATCATCAGGGCACGCCGCTGCGGTCGAAAGGGTCGCCGATTCTCGACCTTTTCCCGCCGCCGGGAGTCCCCCGCTCCGTCGAGCGACGGAATCTCGATCTGCTCGCCGAGTTCGAGCGGGAGCACAGCGCCCGTCACCCCGAGCACGAGTCCCTCGCCGCCCGCATGCACAACTACGAACTGATGTTTCGAATGCAGACAGAAGTCCCGGGCGTCCTCGACATCGACGGGGAGAGCGAGACAACGCAATCGCTTTATGGGATCAACGAGAAAGGATCCGACTCCTTTGGGAGGCGTTGCCTGCTCGCCCGTCGACTGGTTGAAAAAGGGGTCCGCTTTGTGCAGATCCAATCAGTTGGCTGGGACTCGCACGACGACCTTCGAAATGCCCACACCGCTCGGATTCACTCGATCGACAAGCCCATCGCAGGATTGATCCACGATTTGAAGCAGCGCGATATGCTTGAAGAAACGCTCATCGTCTGTTGTGGCGAATTCGGAAGATCCCCCGATAACGCAGCGGGCCGGGGCAAAGATGGTGCCGGTCGCGATCACAATCCCAAGGGAATGTCCGTGCTGTTTGCCGGAGGCGGAGTCAACCCCGGCTACGTCGGGGCAACTGACGAGATCGGTCAAAGTGCCATTGATGTGGTCCATCCGATCAAGGATCTCCACACCACCATGCTCCACCTGCTCGGTCTCGACGACAACAAGCTCACCTACTTTCACGGTGGACGTTACAAACAGCTGAGCCAGACAGGCGGCGAAGTGATCAGTGAAATCGTCGCTTGAGGTCGGTCGTAGCCGCGTTTGCAAAAACGTGGCCGAATGCAGCGTCGGTTGTCCTTTGTCCTTTGTCCTTTGTCCTTTGTCCTTTGTCCTTTGTCCTTTGTCCTTTGTCCTTTGTAGGGTGGGTGGTGGGTTCAGGACATGGGTAACACTTCAGTGTCAGGACATGGGTAACGCTTTTTGGGTTAGGCCGCGAGCCCGCGCGCGAAAAAAATGCCAACGAAAGCGGCCGCCATCCACGCAGCGACGCCG
>JBCCBR010000363.1:0-4264 GCA_039033935.1 Verrucomicrobiota bacterium | reverse complement strand
GTCGATCAGGTCATCGAAGAACGGCGTGTCGGACTTGTCGATGTAGTCTCCGCGAAAGCCGGGAATGCTGACCCAGAGAACGACCGGAGGACCGTCTCCACTGCGCTGAACCGGCTCCCGCTCCATCGTCTCAGCCGCTTCGAGAGGATCGGCGTTCGCGACCTCCTCCATCTGTGACTTGCGGAAATCTTCTAACACTTGTGCCGTCGACCGATCGCCATCCATCGCGACGCGGGAAAAGGCGACCCCGCTCGAACCGCTGTAGAGAAAGATGACAACAAACGCAAAGATCAATATAGCCAGAAAAGAAAACGCCGAAGAGGCCAAAGATCGAAACATCAATAATCAATGGCGCATATTCACCATTCTGACAAGTTAACTTTTGGCTTGAATGCGAGCCGCGAAACTGCCGTCAAATCCGCTCTCAGGGGGAAACGATCTGCGTGTCTGATTCGCTTCGAGACCGAGACTCTCGAGCAAGCCCTCGTTTTCCTCACGGTCGATTGAGCAGGTGCTGTAGACGAGGCGCCCTCCAGGTTTGAGTCTCGGCAGGAGAGCTTTAATGAGACCTTCCTGGGTGGCACGCTGGCGCTCGAAATCCCACGGCTGGAGCCTCCACCTGACGTCGACCCGACGACGCATCACCCCGGTGTTGGAGCAGGGAGCGTCGATCAAAATCGCGTCGAATTGGCGCCCATCAAGCGCCGATCCCGAATCGCCCGCAATCCAGTCGACCTGGGCGACCTCTACCTCTTTGGCACCGAGTCGATCGAGATTTCCTCTCAGTCGCTGCAGCCTCTTCCCGACATTGTCGGTTGCGGTGAGCTGACCCTCGCTCCCGATCCGTGATGCGATGAGGCCGCTTTTGCCGCCGGGCGCGGCGCAGGCGTCGAGGATTGACTCTCCCGGTTTTGGATCGAGCAGATCAATAGCAGCGAGTGTGCTGGGGTCTTGAATGTAGATCAACCCGGCCGCGAGAGCAGATGGATCAGGGGCACCTTCGATTTTGAAGAAGTCGCAAAAATCCGGCCCCAGCATCCTGCCTTTATGTTCTTCTGCGAGCCGCTCGATTGCTGCCTTGTCAGCGGCAAGTCGATTGATGCGGGCGAAGACAGGTGCTGGGCGGTTGTTCCAGGCGCAAAGTGCCTCGGCATTCGCTGCCCCGTATTGTTCGGTCCACCGTTCGATCAGGAATTCTGGATGGGATTCACGGTCGGCCAAATCCCACTCTGCCGATTCTTGCTCGATCGATTCGCGTTCTCTCTGCGCACTGCGGAGAATCGCGTTCACGAGCTTTTTCTCGTGGGGCTTCGCAAGTTCGACCGTTTCGTGAATAGCGGCGTGATCCGCGATTTCGGTTTTGAGCAGTTGAGCTAGCCCGATTCGAAGGAGAGCTTCAGTGCTCGATTTGATCTTTCCTCTTCTGAAACGGTCGATCACCCTGTCGATAAAAATGAGGTGCCGGAGGGCGGTGTAGAGAATCTCCTGGGCGAGGCCGCGATCGGGTGAGTCGAGCTGGCGTCGGCGTGCCTGATCCTGCAGCAAGGCATCCGCAAATTCGGTGCCGCTTTCCCATTGAAGCAGGCAATCGAGTGCGACACGGCGGGCGGGGCTGGCAGGCATAGAACGATTACAGATTGGTGATCAGCGAGAAAGATGGCCTTGGAGATTTGCGAGAAGTGCGATGGCCTGATCGCCGTCGAGCACCAGGGTGGAGGAAAGCGCGTTACCGAAAGTCTCGAAGTCGCGAAAAGTCCAGACCACATCCTTATCTCGGGTGATCTCGATGATCTGGGGATTATCGGGTCCGGCATGGCAGTTCCCGATCATAAGATTGCCATTGGGGCGTTCCTCGATCGTGGTGACCCAAGCCAGGGTGATGCCGGGGAGATCGTTCTGCTCCAGCTTCCAGACAATCTCTTTTGCCGGGGTCACCTCGAGCACGCTGTGGCCATTGCCGGTTGCGATCAGGTAATTGCCGTTGGCGCGTTTGATCGCGGCAAAGCAGCGACCGCCAAAGCCGTCGGGACCATGACCTTTTTTGGGCTTCTTGCCGAAAAGTGGGATTGGGTAGTCCCAGATCACGGTGCCGTCGGGTCGGTATTCCTTAACCCGCTGATCCGCTTCGTGAGCGACGAGGTAATTCCCGCTGGCGAGCTTGCGGACGCGACGGGTATCAGAGTGGGCATTGGGTTTGCTGACCTGGAGAGGCATTTCGAAGAGCAGGTTCCCCGCGCGATCGATTTCGATGATCCGACCGGCACCGGACTCGGCGAGCATGATTGCTCCGAAGTCGAATTCACTGGTCAATTGCCCGGTGATGGAGGTCACTCGGCGGCTGAGTTTTATCCCTCGATCCGAATTGAGTGGTTGGATCGCATGGATTT
The DNA here is from genome assembly GCA_039033935.1 of Verrucomicrobiota bacterium. Classification (GTDB taxonomy): domain Bacteria; phylum Verrucomicrobiota; class Verrucomicrobiia; order Verrucomicrobiales; family DEV007; genus Arctic95D-9. The sequence goes on along the minus strand of JBCCBR010000363.1, from coordinate 1,877 downwards.
CGATCTTCCCGTCATCCGGTGCCCGGTTCTGAGTCGAGGCGTCGTAGATCAGAGTGTTCGTTCCATCGAGCCGGTGCTCAAGAATACTGGTCCAGCCATCCTGAGTGAGCAGTCTGGCTAAGGGGAGAAGATGAATGTCGTGGACCGGTCCCACTGGGCTCTTCCACAGCACTCTATGGTCCTCATCGCTCCCGGGCTCGGCCGGATCGATAATCGCGATTCCTTTGCGAGCTTCGGCACCGATCACAAGTCGCTCTTCCGGAACCGCCTCAACGTTCGAGTTGAAGATAACGGCTGCAGCGATCGAGAGACAGATCTGTAGTTTCATGAAATGAAGGGAGTTTAATCAGTTTTCGTGATTGGCCAGATTGGTTCGCAGTAGTCTTTGCGAATCCAACCTCGGAGCTGATCCGGGATTTCGACATAGAACCACTCACCGCTCGCCTCGAGTAGTCGTAGCTCAGAGCCGGGGGGGAGGTCGATCACCTTTTTTGCACTTAGCGCGGGCGCAGTCCGGGCAAGGCTCGTCGGCGCAGTGACGAGATGGAGCGCATCCGCCTGGAAGTGGTGTTTTTGGTAATACAAACCAAGTCCACTGGCAATCGCGAGCATTGACCCGAGAATCCCGACACTGATCAGGGCGCCCCGGAGAGGCCGCAGTCGATTCGAGACGAAACAGATCGTAAAGAGGATCGCGCTGATCCAGACGGATATCCCGAAGGCCCACCTCAGCAGCGAGCGAGGCAGATCCCTCAGAAATTGTCCGACACCATCGCGATCAAATTCGAGTAGGCCAGTCTCACGCGAAAGGAAGGTCAGGCTCTGGCGCGCCTCGTGGAATTGATCATCGAAGAGCAGAGCCCTCCGCAACCAGAGAGCGGCAGATCCCGGGTCACCAGATCGATAGAAAGCTGTGCCGAGGTTATGGTAGAGATCGGGCGACACGTTTCCGGAATCAGCGAGATCAGAGTAGATCTGAATGGCGCTTTCAAAATTACCGTTCTCGAACTGTCGATTCGCTTCGGCGAAGGTAGCGTCGTCAGAGGCAATTCCTGGTGCGGCGAATACCGCTGAGATCATGCAGATGAAGGCGAAGCGACGCATCTTCGGGCAATGTCAGGGTTTTGGCAGAGCTCGGAGGAAGTCTTGCACTTCGCGAGATTCAGCCGTCGAGAGCGAATTAGTCGAATCTGCGTGAGGGCTGTAGACGATCGACTCCCAGTCGGCCAGTTTGCTTTCGACTCCTTTGCGCAGTTCAGGCGCGACAGAGTCCTTCTCCTCGGTCCAAAGCCGTAGTATCCGACTGGCGGAGCGGTAAAAAGCTGAGCGGTCGTTGTGGCGATGAGAGAGGGTCCGAAGAGAGTCGCTGAATGTCGGCGCACCGGCCCAGTCGATGTAGGCAGCTCGCCGCCGTTTGACTCCGCGCAAAATCCCCAAGGCGATCAGTGTCGTCAGGGCAATCGAGCCAACTACCTGCAGGGTCCACCACGCGAGTCCCGGGCGCCCCGGCACCGCTTGTCCGAGCCACTGCGGTGCACCAGTGCGGATATGCATAACATCGTCAAAGTTCACGAGAGGGACGGCGGTCGAAGGAAAAGAGGATGGGCTGGGACTCTCGACCGATGCCGAGTCGATGACTCCCGTGAGAGTGGGCTGGCCTGCCGAATCGGGCTTTACCGTAATTGGAATCGCTGGGAGGCGCTTGGTGATGTAGCGCTCTTCATCGGGATCAAAAAAGCTAAGGGCAAAGGCCGGGATTTCAGCAGTGACTTTATCGGGGACGATCACTTGGGTGAACTCGACATTACCCGGTTTAAATCCGTCAGACTCCTGCTCTGGGTCGAGCGCCTTATTCGCATCGTAGATCCGCCAGACTC
>JBCCBR010000362.1:0-4279 GCA_039033935.1 Verrucomicrobiota bacterium | reverse complement strand
GCTTCAGGAAAAGAATCGGGACCTTTTTAAGAAAATAAAGCTAAATTTATATTTTCCATAATTAAAGCACCGGAAACTGCAAATTTTAGTTCATTTTTATTAAATTTTAGCTTGTCCCGAATATCTAAGACTGCTAAGCTCCAGCCATGACAAAATTTCTTCTCTCCCTGGCGACCATCGCGGCAACGACTGCTTGGCAGAGCGCCGATGGAAATGATGTGGCGATCCGCAATCTTGAGTCACGGGTCGGGCAGATTGAGTCTCGCCTCAGCACGGTCGAGAAGGCTGTCGAGGTCAAGCCTCACCAATACAGCGATGCGACTTACGACGCGACGGTATCTCCTCTTTCCGCTCCGCAGGGTCAGCGCACTTATGTTATCCAGAATGGAGATACTCTCGGGAGCATCGCGAGCCAGCACGGAGTTTCGCGCAGCGAGCTACTCGAGTCGAACCGACTCAGCGATGGTCAGCCTATCTACATTGGCGAAACTCTCCTGATCCCTGGAGGCGGAAACTTCGAGGCTGCCGGACCACCCGCGCCGAAGAAGACCGAGTCGGCACCTCCAGTGCCTCAGCCGACTGAGCCTGAGAAACAGACTGCAGCACCGACACCTCCAAAGGAATCGGCTCCAGCAGGCCAGCCTCGCTACCACATGGTAGTTCGTGGCGACACCCTCCATTCGCTGGCACGCAAGTATGGCACATCGGTAAGCTCTCTTCGCCAGATCAACCAGCTTCGTGGCGATCATCTCAGTCTCGGTCAGCGTCTCATCGTGTCGAGCACCAGCGCGCCGACCGCTCCTCCGGATCAGCAACAGGCTGATGCGACCGACTCGGGCGACTCAGGCTACTCTTACGACAACCCACTGCTCCGGAGTGACGAGACCTACGGTTACTACACCATCCGCAAAGGGGATAACCTCTACGCTCTCGCTCGCGACTTTTTTACCACCATGGGAGAACTCCAGCGCCTCAACAAACTGGGCAGCAGCACGCTGATCCATCCCGGCAAGGAGATCATTGTCCCAACCTCAAAGTACAACGCCTATCACTCTCAAGGCGATGTCGCCCAGCGCTAGTCGCTGCGAGCCCCGATACCCTTTGTCTCCGATACATCCCCGAGGTTGCATTTGAGACATAGTTGAGTGGTCTAAAAGCCCGGTCCCGTCAGGGGCCGGGTTTTTTTCTTATGGGGACCTCATGAGCAGCTCAGCTTTTGAAACTTGATAGGGTATGGTCGAGCACTTGACCCTGTTAGGTCGGAGACTGAACCCTGTTGAATCATCCATCTAACCCTGTTGAGTCAGGCACTTGACCCTGTTAAATCATCATTCCGGAGTCCAGGTTACCTTGTGAAAGAGGGTCGAGTTTTGGTAAGTCCCGAGGATCAACGTGTGATCGGCGGTGGGGTGAGTGGTCCATCCCCATGGAGCTGAGACGGTCAGCGGTCGATCTTGCAAGGTTTCAACCTGTTGACTGATGCCATCGACTCGGGTCTCGACCTGGCCCTCATGAAAAACAATTTCGAGTCGATGCCTCTGGTTGTTTGTCAGGCCGAGTCGAAAAGCCCTCGGATTATCTTCCAGCGTCATACCTGAGGCAACCTGAAGACCACCCAACTCGCGACGCCAGGCAGAGAGCTCGACGCCGCCATACTGTTGATCGTGTCGAAAAAAGAGGGCCACCGAATCGCGACCGCTCAGCCGGGTAAATTCGATCGTGAGGGTCCCGTTGTTCCTCACATCAACCGATTGGCCCAGTCCGAGCAGAGCCAGCTCGGAGCCGGATCGGTATCCTTGTTCGATTCGTTTCCAGTTTCCCGAGATCGAGTCAACCGGTCCGGAAAAAAGGTCGATCGTCGATTCACTCGGAGGAACGAAGTGCTGCCGGAAAAGCCATCCCAGCCCGCCTATTCCCACCAAACCGATAAGGCCGACTACGGCCCGTCGCGATTGCTTGCCGCGCCGTCCTGCTGAGGAGCTCCTGATTTCTCCCAACCGTTCCATTACTGTCGCGGCAGTTTCTGGTCTCGCATTTGGATCATGCTCGAGGAGATCTTCGATCAGGCTGATTAAGGCGCGCGGAGCCGAGGGGGCGAGATGTCCGAGGTCGGTTCCAGTTCCGCGACCGATCGGGAGTTTCCCGGTCAGCAATTCGAACAAAACGACCCCAAGCGAGTAAAGATCGGTGCGGCCATCCAGTTCCCGATTTGGAGTGAGCTGCTCCGGGGCCATGTATCCGAGCGTGCCGACCGTGGAATCCGTTTCGGTGAGGCGCTCGCCATCTTGCAGATCGGAGAAGGCGAGGCCGAAGTCACCGACTTTGATTTGGCCATCGCGATCGACTAACAGATTACTCGGTTTGATATCGCGATGGATCAAGCCTTCGCGATGAGCCGCGTCGAGTGCGGCTGCTACCTCGGTGCCTATTCTGATTACCTCGGTGACGGGTATCGACGACTTGCTTGCATCTCTGATCAAATCCTGAACTGTGCCGCCTTCGATCCACTCCATGATCAGAGCAGCGGATTGGGTATCAATCTGTTCGAAATCGTAAACCGCCACTAAATGGGGGTGCTTCAACTTGGCCATCAAGAGCGCCTCGCGTTCGAGCCGGTCGCGCAGGTGCTCGCTGCGACCGTCGCGCAACTTGATCATTTTGATCGCGACATGCCGATCGAGACTTATCTGTCGGGCGAGGTAGACTGTCCCCATGGCGCCACTGCCAGCAACCTCGAGAATTTCATAGCCGGCCAGATCGGGTAGCAGCTGTTTTAGTGAGTCGCTCGATTCGCCAAGTCCAAGCCTGAGCAGGTCCTTCAAGTCGCTGGCTTCGACCGAATCATCTGGGGAGGGATTGGATGGGTCTGAGGCGCTCACAGCAACTCGATCAGGTAGCGCAGTTCATCGTCCACTGATTCATTTTCGGTCAGAGTTTGCTCAACTTCGTCCCTCAGAGTTTCAGCAAATCGGGCGCGGAGGCGGTGCAGCGCGACTTTGGCCGCCCCTGGGGTGGTGGAAAGCTCCCTTGCGATGGCATTGTAAGTTTCGCCGTCGACTTCGGCGGTGAGGTAGGGGCGGAGCGCTTCGAAATCGGCTTGTTTGTTGCGCTTTTCAGCTTGGGCGCGGAGTCGGGCCAGGGTCTGTGTCAGCAACTGCTGAGCCCAGCGGCGGTCAAAGGCGCTCTCGGCGTCGGCGAGGGATTCGCCTTCCGTTTGATACCAGCTTTCGGCTTCAGTTGCCTCCAGTGAGACCACCTGACCTCCGCCCCGCTTCTGAGCCTTTGCTTTGGCATCGAGATCCTTGGCATGGCGGCGGAAAGAGGTCAGCAGAAAGGTCCTCAATTTGCCACGATCGGCATCGGCTCGATTCAGCCATCCCCCCGCTAACACGTTTTGAAGAAAACTCTGAACGAGGTCTTCTGCATCTGCCTGCGACCGTCCGCTGCGGCGGGCGAAGGCATAGAGGGGTGGCCAGTAGCATTGGCAGAGAATCTCAAGCGCGACGGTGGCATCCTCCCCCGTGTCGCCTGCGTCAGCGACAAGACTCCAGCGAGTCTCCGGGAAGGCCGCGTCCGAGTTGGCGTTGGGCATGGTGTGGTCGGATCAGAAGGGTGTCGGTCGAGGATTGCGAGGAATCCCAGCAGCAGTGTAACCGAGTCGGAGGAAGTCCCAAGAAAAGAGTGTCATGAAAAATCAGACACTGATAAGTAAACTGTCGGGCCTCTCCCTCCTCTGGGGTGGGGCGGGAATCCTTGGAACTCTTTCGGAGGTCTCGGCTGAGCCGGTCCCGATCGTCAACCACAGTTTCGAACTCGACGCCGCCGGTAATCCGGGATCGGGCGAGTTCGAATTGCCAGAGCCCTTTGGGTGGAATCTCTACGTCAATTCTCCCGGGCTGATTGATTCCGGATACTACGTTTACGGAGACCACTACTATGTCGGAAGCCTCCAAACCGATCTCGGAACCTGGTTCACCGATCCAACGCCCGATGGCGAGCGCGCCCTACTGCTTTACAACACCGACGAGTGGGAGGCAATCGATACCGATCAGCCCGGGGTTCTCGATTTCTGGGGAGTAGAGCAGCACGTCGATACCGTCCTCGAAGCCAACACTGCCTATACCTTTTCAGTGGAGATTGGTAACATTGCCTCAGGCGCGACTCAGCCGACTACCCAGGCGGCGCTGAAGCTCGCCCGCCAGTACTGGATCGAGAAAGGGGAGCCATCGCGCGGGAAGATCATATCGCGCGACATGGCTTATCACGGCAACACGCTCGG
>JBCCBR010000361.1:0-4287 GCA_039033935.1 Verrucomicrobiota bacterium | reverse complement strand
GCGATTTCGTCCAGAGGGTTGGTCACCATGTCCTTTTTTCGCCGCGCCCTGTGCGAACCGATGGTCAATCCTGACCCTCGGAAGCCGGATCAGCTATGCCTCCGGATGAATTCGTCAGCGAGAGCTCGATAGGCGACGGCTCCGGAGCAGGATGGCGCATACTCGATGATCGTCTGACCATAGCTGGGGGCCTCGCCGAGACGGATGTTTCGGGGAATCACCGTTTCGTAAATCACTTCGGGAAAATACTCCCTCACGTCATTGATGACCATCGCGGACAGGTTGGTGCGGCTATCTGCCATCGTCATGACGATGCCCTCGAGGATGACCTCGGGGTTGGCACCGCTTTCTTTGATCTGCTGGTGGACGCCAACAATCTTGGAGAGTCCCTCGAGACCAAAGTACTCACACTGGAGTGGGACGATTAATTCGTCGGCGGCAGCCAGTGCCGATGTCATGAGAACGCCGAGCGATGGAGGGCAATCCATCAGAACGTAGTCTGCAGCATCGGTCCGAGTGAACGGAGCCAGTAGATTTCGAAGCCGCACCAGGTGATCATCCTCGCGGGCCATTTCGATTTCGCAGCCGGCCAGATCCATGTCGCAGGGGATGATCGAGAGATTCTTATATTTGGTCTCCCGGACAAGCTCGCCCACGTCGCCACCGCCGATCAGGTGCTGGTAGATACTCGGATTTTCACCCGGGACGAAATCAAGCGCACTGGTCGAATTGGCCTGCGGATCGAGGTCGAGAACGATGACACGGATGCCTTTTTCGGCGAGGCAGGCTCCGAGGTTCACCGAAGTCGTGGTCTTACCGACGCCGCCTTTCTGGTTCGCTATTGCAATCGTTTTCATGTTTTGGAAACCGGGCAGATTCAGGACTCAGAGCAATGGGCCGACTCTGTCTCAAACGCTGGCCGCTGGGAGATTGCTGAAATAATGAACCCGCCTAGATTCACATCTGATTTGTCGGCTGGCGAGGCGTGGTTTTTCTTGATAGCCAAAGCTCTCAAGGAAAAACGCAACGAAGTCCAGGCGACAAAGCAGCAAGAAGATGGCGGAAGGAGGTGTTCAGCAGTTTCTTAAGGTGCCTGATCCTGCCAAGGGGGAAAGGGGAAATTCCGAGGATCGCGCAAAATCTATATCCTTGCAAAAACTTCGATTTCCTTAAATGATTCAGATACCGCTATTCATTCGGTTGGGCTCGAAACTTGAATTTGATGGGAATCTGTTGCGTATTAGGACGATCCGATATGAAAAGCAATCGAGATGCGGTGCATCGCCCGACAGGGCTGTCCTGGAGTTGGCTGCTGGTCTGTTTGGTGCTGCTCGGCGGGGCGATCAGTCCACAGGCGCAGGCGCAGTTATCCACCGCGACGGGCATCACGGGCGATTCTACGAGAGAGTCCGACTCGGAAAAACCAACAGCTGACGTTCCCGACGCGACCGATATCGCAGCGGCTGCGGTAGAGGGCACTGCGGTCGCCCAGGAAAGCGGAGAGGGGGAGGAGGCTGATCCCGCTGAGACTGACGAAGCCGCTGAGTCAGCAGATGCCGAACTTTCCGGTGCGGAACTCCGGGAGGAAATGCTGGAGCGACTCGCCGATCAACTCTCGCAGAGGATGCGATCGCTCCGGAAACGAGAGGAAGCCGTCCTCGAGCGCGAAGAGGCGCTGTCCGAACGCGAAAAACACGCCGCGGACCGCGAACGAGCTCTCGGCGATCTCGAGGAACTAATGCAGGTGCGGGAAGATGTGATCCAGCGGCGAGAGCAACTGCCTCCACCTCAGTCCTGGTTTGGGCCGGACCCTCCTTCGGTGGTCGGTCGCTACGCTGCCGTGATCGATGGGGAGACAATGCAGTTCTACCACAAGAAATCGGCAGATGAGCGAGTCCCGGTTGCGAGCACTCAGAAGCTGGTCACGGCCCTCGTGATCTGCCGGGATGGTGGTCTCGACGAACTCGTCGTCGTTCCTGACATTGTCACTTCGATTGAACCCACCAAAATCGGGGTTCAGCCCGGCGAGCGCTATTCTCGGCGACAGCTGCTGACCTCTCTCCTGGTTCGCAGTGGAAACGATATTGCCGCAACTTTGGCGATCGATAATGCTGGCAGTGAAGAAGCTTTTGTCGCGAAAATGAATGCTTTTGCCCGACACCTGGGCATGTACGACTCGAATTTCAGGAACTCTCATGGCTTACCGGCTGAGGGGCAGTATTCGACCGCTCGGGACATCGCGGTGGCAGCATTCGAAGCCTATCAGGTGCCGGAAATCCGGGAGATTGTGCAGCTCAAGACCTACGATTTTGTCTTCAACAGCGGCACCGTCCGAGTGCTCTCGAATACCAACCGAGTCCTGACGACAATGGAGGGGTGCAACGGCATGAAGACGGGATTTACCTACGCAGCGGGGAATTGCCTCGTTTCAACAGCAGGATTGGAAGAAGGCGACCGGATCGCGGTTGTCCTGAAAAGTGATCGCACCAATGTCTGGCGCGACAGCCAGCGGTTGCTGGAGTGGTCTTTCCAATTAGAGATGGACGGACCGATGCCGACGGCTCAAAGCTCCGGAGCGGATCCACGGATCGCGGCTCAAGCCAGATGAGTCTGGATACGGGCGATCCAGGGTTGTTTTACCAACTGCATTCATTCGCAGAGAATGCCTCCCGAGTCGTTCTCGAAATTCTCGTCTGCAATGGCCAACCATAAGTCTGAGCTCTTACGGAGGACTCTTGATGTTGTTCGAAGACTCAGGGGTCAGTTTTCGAGATCCCGTTCAGCTTGAAAGCTCCGTCTTGTTGACACTAGACTCGAGGCACTCACGGATTGACTCCTCGACTCGCTCAATCGTGATGGGTTTGGTGATGAAATCGTCCATTCCAGCCTCGAGACAGGAGTCCTTGACCCCGGCGATGGCGTGACCAGTCATCGCGATGACGACAGGTTGACGAGGCAGTCCAAAATTTTTCCGGATCTGTTCGGTCGCCTCGAGACCACCCATCACCGGCATGTGGAGATCCATGAAGACGAGATCGACATCTCCTTTGGCGACCATTTCGACGCCGATTTGGCCATTTTCTGCAAAACTGACGTCTTTGTAGCCGAGCTTCGATAAGACCAATCCGCTGATCTTACGATTCATCGCGACGTCTTCGACCACGAGGATGCGGGCAGGATGCAGATCGGCAAGGGTGCCGCTTTTCAGTCTCGTCCCGCCCTTTTCTGCAATCGCTTGATTGAGTCGAGAATGCTGGTCAACTCCGCCAAGCGAACTCAGGATCGCTTCTGCCAGTTTTAAATCAGAGACCGGTTTGAAGAGCTGGCCAACCCGAGGAAGGCGCTCGAGCACCGGTTGCAGCGTCTGCGAGCCAATCGAGCTCAGAAACACCGTGGGGACCTCGAGGCGATTGAGCAACTCGGCAACGGCGATCGCGTTGTGCTGCTCGCCAATCGCAAGTGGATCGATGATGAGCAGGTCGGGCTGAGATCTCGCCAGCTCTCGCAAGAGGTCAGGGGAGTAGGTCGCAGCAAGGTGCGGGACCAGATTCCACTGGCGACATTTGAGGACGAGGAGCGATCCCAGCGTTTGATTCGAGGTCAGGATCGCAACTGTCTTTCCTCTGACACGGTCGAGATCTTCGACGATCATTTCGTTGCGCGGTTTTCCCTGCTGGGGAACCTCGCGGCAGCGGAGATCAAAGTAGAATTCAGAACCCTCGCCGAGATGACTTTTGAGTTTCAACTGCCCGCCCATGAGGTCGCAGAGCTTGCGGCTGATGGCGAGGCCAAGACCGGTCCCGCCAAACTGCCGGGTTGTTGAGGCGTCGGCCTGGGTAAAGGCCTCGAAGATTTTATCGGCGTTTTCTGGGGCGATTCCGATTCCGGTATCGCGAACCGCGAGCCGCACGACCGGCTCAGAACCGTTATCTTTCTGCTGCGCAGACCGCTTCACTGTGACGACGACTTCGCCTTGCTCGGTGAATTTGAGGGCATTTCCGATCAAGTTGACGAGGACCTGCTTGAGCCGCTCGCGATCTCCAAAGATCAAGCTCGGCACGCCAACCTCGACGTAGTAAAGCAACTCGATCGCCTTTTCGGCCGCTTGATAGGAGAACATCTCGATCGTTTCCTCGATCAGCTCAATCAGATCGACCGGCGCCTTTTCGATCTCCATCTTGTCTGATTCCAGCTTCGAGAAATCGAGCACATCGTTGATCAGGTGAACGAGCGACTGCCCACTGCTCCGCATGATCTGGGTCAGCTCGCGCTGCTCGTCGGTCAGCG
>JBCCBR010000360.1:0-4294 GCA_039033935.1 Verrucomicrobiota bacterium | reverse complement strand
GAGATCGTGGAGCAGCTCGGATCGGCCTGGATAGAGCTGGTCGGCGAGACTGACGTACGGTTCTCCGGCGAGTTCTCCCAAATCAAGCTGCTTGCGGCTGGCAAGACGATGATCGTCGGGCAATACGATCGCATACGGGCTTCTCATGACTTCGCTGGTGGTAAGAGAAGCGCGGCTTTTTGAGTCTAGATTTCCCAGTATAGCCAAGTCGAGTTCTCCATTGCGGAGGCGGTCCAGCTGCGCCCTTGGGGTGAGCTCGAACAGGGCAAACTCAGCTCGTTTCGATCTCGCCCTCAGTTTCTTGACTGCTGGCATGATGAGGTCCTCCAAAAATGGCCCTACGTAGCCGATCCGGAGAGTTCGGGGTTTTGAGCCGAAGTTTTCACGCAATAGCTGAGCGCTCGTCTCGACGTCGCAGAGTATCTGGCGGGCCCGAGGGAGGAATGCCTTTCCTGCGTCAGTCAGGTGGATGCGTTGGCGAATCCTGTCGAAGAGGAAGACGCCGATTTCTTCCTCAAGCAATGCGATCTGACGGCTCAGAGCTGGCTGAGATACATGGCTGCGCTTCGCAGCCCGGGTCATACTGAGCTCCTCTGCAGCGGCCACGAAATAGCGGAGTTGATGTAGCTCCATGTTCTTCGAGCCGAGGCTACTTCATAAGAAGAGGTTATGAAACTGAATTTTGCCGACTCTCTATTCCGCGGCCAGGCATTGAGATTTGTCCTTAGCTTATCTCAATGGAGCGGCTTGCCCAGGTTGCGATAAGATTTGCGACATACTCGGCATCGCGCTTTTTCGTGAGGAGGTGGTCGGCTCCGGCGAGTGAGACGAATGACTTGGGATGATTGAGCGCCGAGTAGATATCTCCGGCGTTTTTGAGTGGCACGACCTGGTCCTCTGGAGAGTGGAGAATGAGCGTATCAACACCTCTGAGATCGCTGAGACGGGCCACTTGATTGTGTTCCGCGAGATCGTCGAGAAAGCGTTTCCCAACCGAAAATACCCGGCCTGCGAGAGGCACTTCGGCAACACCAGCTGTTTCAATTGTCTCGAGGTGGTCCTGAAAGAGATGGGTGACGTGCTCGGGTTGGAAAGGTGCCCCGATCGTTACGACGGCTCGGACTTCCGGAATCTGACCAGCTGCCGCAAGGACGGCGGCTCCGCCGAGGGAATGGCCAACCAGAAGATGAGGTGCCGCGTGATTTTCCCGCAGCCAGGTAGCTGCAGCGTAGATATCTTCCAGATTGGTGACGAAGGAAGAGTCGGCAAATTCCCCATCGGACTTCCCAATCCCGGCGAAATCGATGCGCAAAGTGGCGATCCCGCGCTCCGCGAGGAGACGCGTCACTCGAGCCTCCGGCACATAGTCTTTCCCGCAGGTAAAGCAGTGTGCGAAGAGTGCGAAGGCAACGGGTTTGTCCTGGGGGATTTCGATGACTCCTGAGAGTAATCCCATTGGTCCGGGAATGGTAATCGGATGGCTGCCTGGTGCGAGTGCCTCGCGTTTTTGGGGGCCTTTCACGAGTAGCCTGTCCTTCCACGGAGCGCCGACATCACCATCTCTCGCCGCGAAGACGAGCGCCAATAACATGGCTCGGGCAGAGGTGTCACCTCCCGCGAGAGCATTCCGGCTGATTGCGCTGAGAAAATCAGCACCCTGTTGCTGCGCTAGATAAAGCACGATCGGAAAGGCCTCGGGTGCGTGACAAGTCAGCCCAAAGTCCTGCGAAACGGTCAGGAAATCCTCAGGGTCCGCAGCTCGAACTCTCTCAAGCGTGGATTTGGGATCGAGCGATTCATAGTCAGCCTCCGCCGCCAGCTCGAATGCTTGCTCAATACTGGAACCGCTTTCGATAGCTTTGACAGCTCGCACAAAGAACTCCGCAGCATCGATGACCTCTCCATCGTTGTGCGTCAGAGCGGTCTGATCGCGTGCTGCTGCGACGGCTTCCGCAAGAGGGAGATCGAGATCGAGAATAGGGGCGAGCCGGGAAGCTCCGGCGAGATCATTCGAAGTTGATGCGGTCTCCCCGTTGCTTTCTAAGGTCGTCTTGGAAGCGCCATCGAGGTAGCCATCATAGCCCTCCATCCGCTCTAACCACGTGCGTTTCCACTCCTCATGCTCGTAGCGCGATCCTTCACTGAGCGACTCCGCGAGGTAAAGCGCTTGGTCACCGTAGTGGGTGAATTGCCCGGCGACGCGATTCGGGTGATAGTTGCTCGCCGGATCGCGCAAGTCTTCAACGCCATTTGGGTAGAGGCGCGCCAGTTTTTGCTGGTTGTAGATCCAGTGAGAACCGAGCGATAGAGCATCGGCAACCAGGGCGGCGTCAGTGTAGCGAGTCATGAAATCAGTCGATGGGGCGAAATTTTCGAGGGTCGATCGGACGCGACCGGTCTGACGCGCTTACATCAGAGAGTTTATGCAATCAAGTTATAAACTCGATAGCAAGATGGTCTTTTCGGTTTTTGTGTTGTGTAGCAGTTTCATTCAACAACAGAAAGAACTGATATGACAACCTCGACAACTCCCATCAAGATTCGGCGCTCCGGCGAAAGAGGTCACGCTGACCATGGCTGGCTGAAATCTCACCACAGCTTCAGTTTCGGAAGCTACCACGATCCCGCTCACAGTGGGTTCCGGAGCCTCCGAGTGATCAATCAAGATCAAGTCGCGCCGGGTGGTGGATTTCCGACACACCCGCACCGCGACATGGAAATCTTTTCCTACGTCCTCTCGGGGACGCTGAAGCATCAGGATTCAATGGGTAATGGCCGTGAGCTGAAACCTGGGCAGATCCAGCTCATGAGTGCGGGAAAAGGAGTTGCTCATTCAGAATTCAATCCAAGCGACTCTGAGGCGCTCCATTTTCTTCAGATCTGGCTACTCCCCGAGCGGGCAAATCTCGAGCCCAGTTACACCGAGTGGCATCCCAGCCCGGAAACTGAGGCGCAGGGTAAAACCCTCATCATTTCGCAGGACGGGCGTGACGAGTCCGCTGTGATTCATCAAGACGCATCGATCTATCGGGTGCGACTGAGTGCTGGGGAATCTGTGGAGCACCAGCTCGCTCAAGGTCGAGGCCTCTGGCTGCAGTTGATATCGGGCGAAGTCTCTGTCGCGCAGCAGCGCTTGGAGGCAGGAGATGGAGTCAGCATCGAAGAGCCAGGTAGCTGGACTCTCACCGCGGAAAGTGATTCGGTTGAGGCCTTGCTGTTCGACCTGCGCTGAGGCGTTTGTCGAGTCTCTAAGCGCTCTCCTCGTTCAACTTGAAGCTCAATTGCCAACTCTGAATCTCATTCAGGAATCAGCGTCCTGAATGAAGTCAACATTCACAATTTCAGATTTCTCGTCGATCCAATAGATGACGCAAGTGTTATCAATGACTGCTGAATACAAACGCTCGCCACGGTTCGTCAGTTCGATGAAGTCGGCCTTCTTTTCTGGTTCAGACTTTAACGATCTGATGAAATCCAGTAGGCGCTGCCTCGAAGAGCTGGACCTCGGGAGATTCACTGCGAGTTCTGGGATAACCCTCACTTCATACGTCATTGGCTCGACTTCGCTATCTCCGCAAATTCTTCAATGGAAACTCTGTCAGAGTCACGAGTCGATTCGCGGATCTCACTCATCTTCCGCTTAAACTCGGGATCCCGCACAGCTTCGAGCATATTAAGGTGTTTACGAAGAGCAGCAAGATCTTCGGGATCGAGGTGCTCGATCAACTTTTTTAGGTCTTCACTTATCATCCCTCTCCATATTATCACAAGAACTGCGATCCTGACGCCCAATTCTCACCAATGAGCTCCACCATGATTTCACCAACTGAACTAAACCAGCGAATCGGATCCGATGGGGATCTCCAACTCATCGATGCGAGGCTGGCTGACGATTTCGCGGCAGCTCATCTGCCCGGCGCGACAAACAACTGCGTGTTCGAAGTCTCTTTTGTCGATCGCATGCTTGCTTCAGACATCAGCTCTGACGCACGGGTCGTGCTTTACGGAGCAAACGGGGCGAGTCAGGAAGCCGCCATGGCCGCTGAAAAACTCTCGCGGCTCGACTACGTCGACGTATCGGTCTTGACCGGCGGTCTCCAGGCGTGGGAAGAGGCGGGCTTTTCTCTGCATCGTGGCGAAAGTCTTCCGCAAGTCCCTGAACTCGTGGATGGCGATCACTCGATTGATCTTGAGGCAAGCCGCGTTGTCTGGACGGGGCGCAACCTGCTGAACTCACACACCGGCACCATTGGGATCGAGTCGGGATCGCTTCGTTTTTCTTCGGGGATGCTGG
>JBCCBR010000359.1:0-4297 GCA_039033935.1 Verrucomicrobiota bacterium | reverse complement strand
TTCGCTTCGCGACCGATCAGAAAAGTCAGGAAAAACGACCCGTCCTCGCTGATCGGCGAATTGGAATCTCAAAAGCAATTGAGCTCCCCTGGCGTTTTCTGGTGGCCGATCATGGCGGCGTCTCGGTCAAAGCGAGCCGCTGGTCGACGGAGTCCAGCCGATAAATTGGCGAGGAGACTGCTGAAGGAGGGTCACCTAAGCGCAACGCTAATTCTGCTCACGCCAGTGCGAGGATCAGGCGCACCGAGTCAACTCTCAGCGGCGCATCGGTCAGGTATTCCTCGAGCTGCTTCTGTTCCTCCTGGAGAGACTCGATCTCTTCGTCTCGGACCGGGTGGCCCATCTCGCGGAGACGCTCGAGACGCGCGATTTCCTCGGAGAGTTCGGCCTTCATCGTTTCGACGGCCTCAGAGCGCAGCTCATCGGCACGGTCTTCGCTTTCTCGCGAAGCGACCTCAAGAATCGGTGGCACCGCATTGCGAAGAGCTTCGGATTTTTCCCGAAGAAAGGTCTTCGGCCCCGGCCTTCCATCCTTTCGGATTCGTTCGACCGAGAAGTCGCCGGTCCGATTGCGGCCTTTCTGGTCGACAATCTGGCGGATCGGCTTCGAAGGGAAAAAGCGATCGGCGTTGAGCGCGGGTGGGGCAACGCATTCGAGGACGGAGACGGTCTCGACCATAAGCAGTTGCTCCCCGGCATTCTCCAATTTGAAGAAAGCGGCATTCCCGTGATCAGTTGCCAGGAGGGCTTCGATCGAGCTGATCACGAGGGGGTGGTCGGCTGAGAGAAAGGTGTAGTCCTCCCGCGTCAGGGCGAGCTCGCGATCAAACGTCACCGTGAGACCGTCTTCCGGCAGGCCTGGGAAAGCCTCGGCCGAGAAGAGGTGCTCTGGGATGATGAAGTAGGTCCGCAGATCAATGTCCTGGACGGTGACTCCGAAGTGATCAAAGAGCTTTAGCATGAGATACTCGAGGCGAGTGTCCTCATCGAGCGTTTCGATTTGAGAGACCAGCGCCTGTCCCTGGTCTCGATCGAAGGAGCTCAACTCAAGCAGGTGATCACGCCCTGCTTCGAGCTCCGCTTCGATTTTGGTCTTCGCGGTGCGAGTCCGATCGAGCAGCGCGGGGAGTCTGGCTTCGCGCTGCTCAGCGGAAGCCGATTTAAGGGCGTCCAACTCATCGTGGAACTCCCGATAAAAGGATCTCGAACCGTGCAGAGTGCTGGCGAGTGCGCCGAGCCCGTTGTGATACCAGAGCGCGAGCAACTCTTCGTCGCTGCCCTCGACAAATGGGACATGGATGTGGATATCGGCGGTCTGACCGATCCGATCAAGGCGCCCGATTCGCTGCTCGAGGAGCCCGGGGTCGTCCGGTAAATCGAAAAGCACGAGGTGATGCACAAATTGAAAATTCCTTCCCTCCGATCCGATTTCGGAACAGAGCAGGACCCGTGGTCCATCCTCCTCGGCGAACCAGGCCGCATTTTTGTCTCGCTGCAGCAGCGATAGACCTTCGTGAAAAAGGGCTGACTGAGAGCGGAGCCTTTCCGCGAGAGCGGCCTCGATTTTTTCGACCGTTTCCCGCTCGCGGGCAATGAGGAGGCACTTGCGAGTGGGATCCTGCTTCAGGAAATCGGCCAGCCAATCGACTTTCGTCTCGAAGCCTTTATCCTCTGCCACATTGAGCGGCTCGAGATGCGGAATGCGCTGGGGAAAGGTGTCGAGGACCAGGCGTCGATTGCGAAAAAGCACTCTTCCCGGTCCGTGCAGATCGATCAGTGAGCGCACCGCCCCCTCGCGCCGAGCAACGGTGGGATCCTCATCAAGTCCGTCTGCGATCGAGTCTCCGAGGAGCTCTCGGATCAGCTTCAGATCAGCTTTGCTCAGTTTTGCCTCCGAACCGAGCGAGTCGGCGAGGTCAGATATAGCGCGGTAGCGATCTGATTCGGCGATGAAGTCGTCGAGATCCGAAAATCGGACCGGATCGAGTAGGCGGAGCCGGGCAAAGTGCCCTTCGCGACCAAGTTGCTCCGGGGTCGCGGTCAGAAGAAGGAGCCCGCTCGATTGTTTCGCGATTGCCGCGACGGTGTCGTATTCCGGGCTCGATTGCTCGGTGCTCCACTCGAGATGGTGCGCCTCGTCTACGATGGTGAGGTCCCAGCCCGCAGCCGCGGCTTGCTCGCCGCGAGACTTTGCACCCGCAAGCCAGGACGTCGCGCAGAGGATAAGTTGGTCGTCGTGAAAGGGATTCTTGTTTTTGCCTTCTTCAAGGCCCGCCTCGATCGCAGCGACGCGCTCCTCGTCGTAGATCGCGAAAGAAAGCGAAAAGCGTCGATATAGCTCGACAAACCATTGATTGACCAGCGCATCGGGCACCAAAATGAGGATGCGCCGGGCTCGCCCTGAATTCTGCAATCGATGCAGGATGAGACAGGCCTCGATCGTCTTTCCGAGTCCGACTTCGTCAGCGAGCAGGACCCTCGGAGCCGGGCGGTTCGCGATTTCCTCCGCAATGAAAAGCTGGTGGGGAATCAGTGAGATCCTCCCGCCGAGAAGTCCGCGAACCTCTCGCGAGCGGGCTTCGTGGTGGTTCCGAATCGCCGACTGGCGCAGACTCCAGAGGCGCGGTTCATCGCTGATCCCGCCGAGCAGTCGCTGCTCCGGGCGCTGCACATTCATCGTGTCCGAGAGCTGACTCTCCGGCAGAGAGCGCCCTTCGGAGTTGTGGTAGGTGAGACGTTTTTCTTCTTCCTCGACCCGCGCTACAACAAAATCGTTCCCATCTTGGTCCTTGATCGTGTCGCCCGCTTCGAAGGCGACGCGGCGAAGTGGTGCGCTTTGCGCCGCGTAGGTGATCGTCTGGCCGACTGCCGGATACTGGACCTGCACATGGGTGCCATCGACCGCGATGATCAGGGCGAGTCCAAGCTCGGCCTGGGTCTCGCTGATCCAGCGCTGGCCGGGTGCAAATAGGGAGGGGTCTGTCTTTTCAGGCGCGTGACGCGAGGCTCTCATACACAAGGGCGGGCGGAGATTGTAACGCCTTTGCCCCGATGTGCCAGTGTAAGAGAAGTCTAAATAAAAGCCGTCAACGCGCCTCGAAAAAACGGTGTCTCTCCTGTCTTGGAGATCTGTCGAAATCAGCTCACTGCGGCGCTTTACATCTCTTCGTTTTCGATCCGGTTTCGCTCGATTTCATAGTCATCGATCAGACTATCGATCTTCTCTTCGAAGTTTGTCGCGATCCCAAAAAGCTCACTGACGCGATCGGCATACTCTTTCTGCTTCAGCTCGTCTTCGATCACGAGCGACAGCTCGGCGAGCCGCTCGATTCGCAGCTTGGCTCGGTGGGACATCTCCTTGAACTGGGAGATGTGTTTGGTCATTTGCGCGACGACTTCAGATGTTTCCAGTTGGCTCATGTTAGACTTTTCGACGTCAATTCGAGCCGTTCGTCACAAGATCGTGGCGAGGTAGGTGATTCAAGTTCAACGGGTAGAATCTGGAGCAAGACCTTGTGAAACCCCGGTGACACTGGCAGATCGCATAATCCAGTTTCAGCTGCGGGGAGCCGGTTGGAGGGTCAACTGCGGCGATTTCGACTCGGCAAGGGTCAGGTGTCGTGTTTGACGCCTTGTTTGCCGAGAAGTCTTAGTGCGAGTCCAATTGATGATGGAATGAGGCCCAGAGCAGAATCGCATGGGACCAAGTGATCGTGCAATGGGTAGAAATCCCTCGTGGGCAAATCATCGAATATCACAAATGCGGGGACTTCGGGTTGACTGTGTAGCCACGTAATGATTTCTGCGCCCCGCGGGACATCTCGCGCATCACAGCGACTCTGCGCCCGAAGAAGTGGCGTCATCCATGACGAATGAAAGTGCTCCAGCGTCAAGGCTCCCGCCATCTCCTCGAGGATACGTTCCAACTTGAAGAGCTCTCGCCAAGTCGATGTAACAACCAAGCGTCCCCTCACGAGATCGGTGAACTCGCGAATCAGGGCGAGCTTGTCCGGAATGAACTTGAAGGATTTTGGCCCTGTTCCGTCCCCCATCCGGATCACTCCGTCAAAATCTAGGAAGATGACGGGAGGTTGCTTCATTTTAATTGCGAACAGGGTTGAGTGCCTGATCAAACAGGGTTGGGTATCCCACCAAACAGGGTTAGGTCTTCGACCCATTCGCGTCAATTTAAGGCCGCAAAGCCCATACTCACGGGGGTTGCTCGCTTCCTTTCCTCCTTTGAAATGTGTCGAGCGTCCGGTTTGAAGTTCACTATAGATTCGAAGGTAGATGCGGC
>JBCCBR010000358.1:0-4326 GCA_039033935.1 Verrucomicrobiota bacterium | reverse complement strand
GCTCACCGTGCTCCCATCGACCGAAGCGTTTTTCACCGAATTCGGGAAAAAGCCGAAGGCACCATCGGATTCAGATGAAATGGCGCCGGCCTCTGGCGTTGCGGGGACTTACTCAGACAATGAGGGCACCGCGCTTCTCGCCGATCTCAGGAAATTGGTCGGCAAGGAGTTTGTGGAAACGCCAGTTTACGATTTCGAGAGCACGCTCCCGGCTTTGATCCAGATCGAAAAGATGCGCTGGGGAGTCATCCCAACCTTCACCAAATCGGAGACCAGCTTTGCTCTCTATTTGCCCGCTCACGGCACTGCTCTCGATAGCAGCGAGGGTCGACCTACTCCGGATGCAACCGTAGCGCTGGGCAGTGGGGACTCCGCTCTCTATATCAAGCAACTGGATGAACAATCCCTCCGCGCGGTCGTTTTCACCCGTGTCGAAGCGCCGAAGCAGGGCAGCCCACCAGCCAAGCCCAAGCGGGAGGGGGCCGGGAAGCCAGAGCGTGGAGCCAAACCAAAACCAGAAGCCGGCGACGAACCGGATACCCCCCGGGAGAAGCCGGAACCAGAAGAGGAAAGCAAGCCGAAGCCTGAGCCCGCCGAGGAGGAAGAGCCAGAAGCCACCGACCCGAAGCCAATGAGGGGAGATGAGCGCAAGCCAAAAGGGAAAGGCGGCAAAGGCGCTGAGACGGATGTCGAGTGAGGCTCAGCAGCAGGTGCTCTTCCCGTCTTCACCAACACTGCAGTAATCGCTCGCTGCGGTGGTTGCGTCGTAGTCGGTACCTTTGGTTTCTTTCGGGTCGCGGACTCTGACTTTGCAGTTGTTGGGGAACAGCTCTGCGTCTTCGAGCGGAATTTCTTCACGGGGATCGATGAATTCGAAGTGCTCGGCGTAGGGCTCTTTCTTGTAGATCTGGTAGGTCTTGTCACAGACTGCAGTGCGCTCGCCTCGGACCAGAGAATGCCCGTCATCGTCCAGCACTTTCTTGAATGGGCCCTTGTAGATTACGGCCTGGTTCCGCTCGTAGCAGGGGCCTTCCTTGCCTTTCCATGCCTCGATCGTCATGCTTCGGAATTCGATCCCGTCGACGGTCTGCCAGGGCTCTTGGTCGAGCTTGAGCATTCTGACACCGTAGAATCCGGCGTCTTCGAAGGCTTTGAGAAAGGCAGATTCCTGGAAAGCACCAGAAATGCATCCGCTCCAGAGGTAGGGATCTTTCTGCAAATCGTCAGGGACGAATTCGTCACTGACGATGTCGGAGATCACAGCCCGCCCGCCCTTGCGGAGGACGCGATGAATTTCTTCGAACATCTGGCGTCGATGCTCATTGGAGACAAGATTTAAAACACAGTTCGAGACGACCACGTCGACCGATTCACTCTCGACCAAGGGCTGTTTGATGCGGAGCTCCTCGGCGATTTCTTCGGCCTCGACCCAGGCATTGGCGCTGTCAATCGGTCGTTCCCGAAGGCGTTCTTCGAGGAGCTCGAGATTGAGCTGAAGGTCCTGGATCCGACCCTTGCGAAACTCGACGTTGTCATAGCCAATCCGCTCTGAAACGATCGGCTGATTCCGGCGAGCGACTTCGAGCATGTCGTCGGTCATGTCGACACCGATGACCTTTCCGCTCTCACCAACAACCTGGCTCGCGATGTAACAGATCTTGCCGGTGCCGCTACCGAGATCGAGCACGGTCTCTCCTTCGCGGACATACTTGCTGGGGTCTCCACAACCGTAGTCGCGCTCGATCACTTCATCGGGGATGATCTCGAGATACTGGGCGTCGTAATCGACTGGGCAGCAGAGGGCGGCTTCCTGGGCTTGGGCTCCAGCAGCGTAGCGTTCTTTGACGATGGTTTCTGTCTTCATTGGAAAAGGGAGGGGTTAGGGTAAAAGCGAGCAGCCAATGTTACGGCTGTCCACCAGTCTACGAAAGTGACCCGCCACAGGAGCTTCCACTGCCGGCGGTGCAGCCGAAACAATGGGCCGCAGTCCGGATGGGGAGCTCTTCGAAAGCACTGAGATCGAGATCCCACAACTTCATTTTCTCTTTCGAGTCTTCACTGAAAGAGAGCGGGAGCTTCATCATCTGATTAAAGTCGCAGTCGTAGATGTCGCCATCCCAGCTCACGTTGATCGTGTTGCGACACATCAGGCCCTCAATTGTGCCGGGGTTAAAGCTCTCTCTGAGCAGCTCCATGTATTCGCCGTATTGCCGGTTCTTCTTCAGATAGCTCGCAAAGCGCGACACGGGCATGTTGGCGATGCAGAAGAGCGAGTTGAACTCGATATCGAAATGCTCCTTCATTTCGCGTTTGTAATCGGCCTCGAGCTCGGCCTGCGCAGGTGGGAGGAAAGCCCCGTTCGGATTGTAAACGAAGTTGATCTTAAGATTTGGCTTCCTCCCGTATCCCAGGCTGTTCAATTTTTGGAAGGCCACAATACTCCGATCAAAGACACCGTCGCCCCGCTGTGCATTGACGTTGTCTGGTTCGTAGCAGGGCATACTGGCGATGATCTCGACTTCGTTCTCGGCGAGAAATTCCGGAACCCATTCATAGCCCGGCTCGCTGATAATTGTCGCGTTGAGGCGATCCATGACGCGCCTCGGATTTTCAAAATTACGAACCGTCGAAACGAGACGACGGAAGTCGGGAATCATCTCAGGGGTGCCCCCGGTGAGATCGAGTGTCGGAATGTCGGTCTGCTCGAACCATTCGAGGATGTGATCAACTGTCTCACCGGTCATGATTTCGCGCCGGGTTGGACCGGCATTCACATGGCAATGCACGCAGCGGATGTTGCAAAGCTTACCCACATTGATTTGCAGAATCTCGACCCGGCCTCGCTCCAGAGGAGAGCGGGCGTGGATCAGGGTGTCATCAAATGTGCGGTTGTAGGCCGCTTCGAGCGTCGAGACCATGGAGAGACAAGGGGAAGAGTGACGAGGTAAGTCGTGGCGAGCTTACAATGACATTTTTGGAAAAGGAAAGTTCCGTTTGTCCAAAACGAGCGTTTTCTAACTGTAGCAGTATTCGCGCGAGTTCGCGATCTGGTTCAAAATTATCCTGACCAAGGCACGAAAAGATTGCGGAAAAGGTGGCAGCTTTTTTCTTGGCTCTCAGTTCACTCCGGTTAGGCTCCCCTCGTTCATGAATTGCGGTCATCGTCAACTTGTCGACGCCTTGTTGGCTTCCTACCAAGAGGTGGGCGGCATCAACCGCCTCGACAGCGCCAACCTCCCTTCGAGAGGCACGATCACGACAGTTTGTGATGATTTGCTCCAAGTGCTTTTTCCGGGTTATCACGACGAACTGCCCGTCCTCGCCGAAGAACTCGAGATGATGACGGCGGAGCGCATTTCCGATCTTGTGGAGACGCTCCTGCTCGAAGTTGCCAAAACCCTCCGCCTCCGCGACGACGAGGAAGAGAACGACAGCGCCCGTTTCCGGGATCAGGCGCACGATCTGGTCTGCGAATTCATCAGGCAGTTTCCAGAAATCCGACGACTGCTGCAAACCGATGTCGAGGCAGCCTACGAGGGTGATCCGGCGGCCAAGACTTTCGACGAGATTATTCTCGCCTACCCCTGCATTGTCACGATCGCGATTCAGCGCTGTGCCAATCAGCTCTACCGCCTCGATGTGCCATTGATTCCGCGGATCATGACTGAGTATGCCCACTCGCTCACCGGAATCGACATTCATCCAGGGGCGACGATTGGGTCACATTTTTTTATCGACCACGGGACCGGTGTTGTTATCGGGGAGACCTGTGTCATCGGAGACAACGTGAAGCTCTATCACGGCGTCACGCTCGGGGCTCGAAATTTCCCCAAAGACGAAAACGGGCGGGTTGTGAAAGGCACCAAACGACATCCAAACGTCGGCAGCAAGGTGGTGATTTATCCGCATGCCACGATTCTCGGAGGCAAAACCACGATCGGAGACGGGTCGACAATCGGTGCCAACGTGGTGCTCCGTGAAAGCGTCCCGGCTCGCTCGTTCGTGACGACTCAGGGTGAGGCAATACATATCCTCGACAAAGCGACCGGAAATACGATAAAACCTCTCGAAAGACCCGAGTGATCGGGTCAAGACACCATCAAGCGATTCCCCGCAGCCATGGCCGAGCAGCTCGAACTTTTCGACAATCACGACGAAGCGATCAGCCGCAACTCACGAAGTCAGAAGGAGTTGGTTGATGAAACTTCTGACGTCGCGGAACACACCGTCCTCGTCGGGCTTGATGAAATGCTCACCGAAAAAGCACGCGAGCTTACTTCGGGGCTTTCGCTCGCGCGTCTTGCCGAAACGGTTCATGTGGTTTGG
>JBCCBR010000357.1:0-4330 GCA_039033935.1 Verrucomicrobiota bacterium | reverse complement strand
CCTCTGCCGACCCCAGATCTTGGTTTTATCTTTCGAAATATCGAGGTATCTTAATAAACCGAGGTAAATGGGTTTCTTCTCCTCCGTCACCAGTAATATTTCTGCGACCAAAACGAAGCTGCTGGTGGTAGCCGGGGCGGCGTTGCTGGGGGGACTTACGTGGAAGGCTACCGAGATCGGGCAGGCCGACGAGCCACCGCGCACCATTTCAGAGACTACCGAGTATTCGGCCCGCGAGCGGTTTGCCGACATCGATCGCGAAGGCCTCAGTGAGGCTTTCGCCGACGCGACCAAATCGAAGAAGTTCTCAAACTCAGGTGATTGGAGCGGCGCTTTGATCCGCCTCGCTTTCAGCTTCGGGATAGCGATGGTTCTCGGCACTTTGGTTCGGCATTTCTTTAAGACGGCCATCACCATGATCGTGGTGCTCGCGATCGGGCTGTGGTTACTGGAGTTTGTCGGGGTGATTCCTCCGGTGTGGGAAGAGTTTGGTTCGACCTGGGCTGAGGTGAAACCCTGGGTCGAAGAGCAAACCTCGACCGTGCGGGGCTTTTTGAGCGGCTATCTCCCCAGCTCCGGGGCGGCTCTTCTCGGGTTTGCCTTTGGGCTGATGCGATGAGTGACGCCGTCCCCCTAGCGTGGGTCACGGCCTTTCGAGGTGAGGCCAGCGGCCTGATCGATCATTACCAACTGAAGCGAGTCACCGGTGCCCCGCTCGAGTTTTACGAAAGTCGTGATGGAGTTGCCTCTCTCATCGTGACCGGACCCGGTCGTGTCGCCTCTGCTGGCGGGGTCGGGTGGCTCGGCGGGATCCTCGGAGCCTCGGCTCGCAACACGCTCTGGCTCAACTTTGGGACTGCCGGAGGCAACGATGGTTCCGAAGGTCAATGCTTTCGAGCAAACCGAATTGGAACGCGTGGCGGGAGGGTCCACTACCCACAGACATCGGTGAAGGGCGAAGCACGACTCCCGGGAATCGCAGTCGAAACGGTCGACGAGCCAACCAGAGACTATCCCAAAGATGCCCTCGTCGAAATGGAAGCGGTTGGCTTCTGGGAAACCGCGCTGCGATGGACGACGGTGGAGTGGATTCAGGTGATCAAAGTCGTTTCAGACACGCCCGGCACACCGTGGTCTGAGGCAACGCCTAAACTCGGCTCACGATTCTGTTCCGAAGTGGTGCCTCAGGTCGCGGCGTTCGCAGCGGCGAGCCAGGTGGCTCTCGCTCCAATCAGGGAGGACTCTGAAGATCCGGAAGGCTTCAGCGAGGTCCTGGCTCTGGCGCGGTTCACATCGACTGAGTCGCATCGGCTGCGGCAGCTGCTGAATCGTATCAGTGCGCGAAGTCTGACCGAAGTGATGCTGGAAAGCTGTCGCCATCGCAAAACCGAGGGTCCTCTGAAAGCACCGCAGTTACTCAAAGAGATCGAATCGATTCTGTGGGAGTGACAAAACTGATCTGCGGAGGCGTCCTGTAATGCGCAACAAAGGCTTGGTGCCCAAATGGTCCTTGCCGAAAGCATAAAAAAGGGCCATTGAAACTCCTAGCTCTCCACATCTCTGCTCGATATGATTGATTCTGTCCTGCTCGCGGCTTCTGAGGGTCGCGATTTGTCCGATTATCTGATCCCTATTCTCTTTTGGGGGTTTGCCGTTGCTGCACTTGTCTGGCTGGTGATCTGGTTGTTTTTGCTCGGGGACGACGATGCGTCCCTCTCAGCTGAGTCAGCCCAGACTGAGGCGAGTTCAACATCGCCAGCAACCAGCCCCAAAGCCGCTCCTGCAGAGAAAGTAGAGACCGCTACCACGCTTGACGATGAAGAGGCTGAGGTCGCTGCGGCAATTGCCGAGAGCGGGTTTGTTGCTGCTTCAGAAGATGAGGCGGCAAAGACCTTCTCAGGCGAACTGGACTCGGGCTTGGTAAGTCAGGACCCAACCTACGGCATCGTTTACGGTTCCGCCCCGGATGATCCTGATGATTTGAAACGAATCAAAGGGGTCGCAAAAGTCCTCGAAGGCAGACTCAACAGCGTCGGCGTTTACAAATTTAAGCAGGTCGCGGTCTGGACCGAGGCAGCCTGCCTCGAGTTTCGGAAACTTCTGCCATCATTCAAAGATCGCATCTATCGCGATAACTGGATTGCTCAGGCTAAAGAGCTTCACGAAGAGAAATACGGCGAGAGTGTCTGAGCCCCGACTGCGGCACTCTTCCCATCCCACTCTGCATCTCAGCAGTGAAGAATTGAGGCTCTCATGGTGGGGCCTCTTTTTTTGCTTTCCAGGAAGCCTCCAAGTTGCTTTTCCAGACTGAGTCGCTAAATTATTAAGGAGCCATAAACGTTGGCTCTCCGTTCGACCCCAATGTTCCGCCTGATCCCCAGTCTCCGACAGCTCGGTCGGGTTTTGTGTGGCCTAGTCGCAGCCTCGCTGCTGAGTTCGTGTGTCATTTCGGGGAACACCCACTTTGATCAACGACGCTCGCTGTCGACCTATGATGAAGAGGGGATTGATGCCCCAGTTTCCTTGCCAGAGCTGAAGAATCGGAGTGACCGAGGCTTCTCCGCCCCCGACTTTCTTACCTTGCACAGCGGTCTGATTGTGAGCGGGAAATACATCGATGCTGAGTTCAAAAAAGAGCTCGAAACGAGCCGGGCCAGTGACGAGGGCATGCTCGAGCTGGGATTCTCAATACCGATCGCGAAGGGCGGGAGCGGTTTTGGGAGCGCTGCTCCGGTGACATCTGATGGCTACTTTTTAACCGCCGCCCATGTGCTTTCGCACAACGACTCCTACGTGCTTTACGCGACGTCGACGAGTTCGAAAACCTACATCGACTACGCGCCAATCCGCGTCGTCTATCGGAACGACGCTGCCGACTTCGCGATCGTCAAAGCAGCGATGCGGACGCCGCGTTACCTCAAATATCGCCGCTCGGAGCTGACCCCGGGGACCGTCTTATTCGCCGGTGGCTGGATGCACGAAAAGGCCGGAGGTGAGTTCCTCGAAAAGATCCCGGCAGCTGATCCGCAGTTCCACAAAATCGTGACGAGCCTGCCGATGATCAAAGGCGATAGCGGCTCTCCACTGATTGATAAACAGGGTCGCCTCTGTGGCGTCCTCAGCACGATGCGGTTGGGTGTTGTGGTCAAAATGAAGCCCAAGTCGACCGCGGTGATGACGTCGACTTCATTTATCGACTCCCAGATCCGACGCGACAGATCCAAATACTGAGTCCGGTCGGATCAGTCGGGACTCTGCGATCTCATCGGAGAGACATCCGCGCCGAAGGATGGTTTTTTAGCGACAGTCCCGGGCGGGAGAGGCATTCACCCGAGCCACAGATCAAATGCGTCACTCCTGGTCTTTGAGGCAAGGAGATAGCTGTGGGCCGAGTCTTCCCAGACTGCTGTGTCCCACGAGTCCACTTTTGCGAGGGTAGGCTCGGCAGCCGCATCAAGGCCGAGTGCCGAATCCATAATCACATAGTGGACGGTGTCGGGCACCTCTTCACCTTTGAAACAGACCAGGACCCCACGAACGCCTGACCATTCTAAGAGTCGGCAACCATGGGTCGGGATACTCTCGGCAGCGGCGGGGAACAAGGCGAGATCAGAAGCTCGATTCTGCTCTGAAAGCCAGGAAAGGATTTTCGGTAAATTGGGTGCCTGATACTCGACCCCATTCATCGTGTCGAGAGTGTTGATGACGTGGCTGCGGAAAGCGATTAGTCGGTCATGGGAACGTCCGCGGTAGGCCCAGCCAGCAGCGAGACCGACACTCACAACCGCTGCCGCGCTGCCTAGTCCGGCTAAGAATCGACGGCGAGATCGCGAATCATTTTGCTCAAGGTGAACGCCTGCCTCGATCATTTCACGGAGGTCAGAGGGGACCGCGACAGAAGAGAGCTTGGAGGCGAAAGCGTGATCAAATCTTGCCTGATCTTCCCACCAACTGCGGTAATCCGGATTCTCGAGCCGCTCCGCCAGCGCAGGCGAAATGTTCTCGAGCGAGTCGAGTGTTGTATCTTCCATCTCCAGTCGCGACTGGAGTGTGAGATCCTCGTTTTTTGGCTCTTCCGGCGCTGTCGGATCAGTTGGATTCATCACGAGATAGTGTTTCAGATTGATCGGGGAGGGGAATTAGATTTGAGGGAGTCTTCGCCTCAAGGCTTGGATCGAAGCGGCGGCGCAGCTCTGTTTTGCCTCTCGACAGTCGACTCATGACAGTCCCGAGTGGGAGGTCGAGGATATCTGCGATATCGCGGTAGCGCGCCCCTTCAAGGTAGAAGAGGGCAAGGGGGGCTCGGAAGACTTCGGGAAGCGAATGGAGG
>JBCCBR010000356.1:0-4341 GCA_039033935.1 Verrucomicrobiota bacterium | reverse complement strand
CCGGTCTTTTTATCAAGCGCGTAAAGAGCGGAAGGGCCCTCATGATCCCACGGTACGATGATGAAATCGCCTGCTAGAGTTGGCGAGCTTCCTTCCCCGAAAGTGTGCCGCGTCTGCATTTTCCCAAAGTCTGTCTTGCTCCATTGAAGGACCCCGTCCATGTCGTAGCAATAGAGCCCTCGCGATCCAAAATGTGCGTAAACCCGTTCGCCGTCGGTGCAGGGTGATGCCGATGCGAAACCGTTGGTCTGGTGCGTGCCCTCGTGCGGGGCGGTCTCGACTGCGACTTGCTTCCATTTCAAATCGCCGGTCGCTCGGTCGAAGCAAAACAACTGAAAGCTGAGGACGGGTAAGCTCCCGCTACTCCCGCCGCGCTTTCCTTTGCCGCTCTTTCCGCCTTTTCCTTTTCCACCCTTCCCTGGACCTTGTGCGGATTCCCCACCGGTCGAACCGCCGACGGCGGAGACGACGAAGACCTCATCGCCCCAAATGACGGGTGAGCCCGAACTCCGACCCGGTATTTCCACCTTCCACTTAACGTTTTCGGTCTCGCTCCACTGGATTGGCGGCGTTGCGCTGGTCGAGACGCCATTTCCATCGTGGCCGCGCCAGTGTCCCCAGTTCGTGTCGGTCTCGCCGAAACTCAAGTGAAGACATCCAATTACTGAAAAGAGACAAATGAGAGTGCGAGAGTAAATCATCATGAAAGAAACCGAGGAACGGGTCACAAGTTCCGAAGTATTCGCAATTTCCCCCGGAATCACAACGTCAGAATCGACTTGTATCGAGCCGATCACTCCAGATCGATCGGCAGCTCTCCCCGCAAGAGTCGCCCTCCTTCTCCGCTGAGGCGAAGGTAGGTATCACTCGGAAGCCCTTCGTAGGTCTGAAACTTCGATGCTCCGACGGGCGGATCGTTGCTGCATTTAAAGATGGCGGTCGCTTCATCGATTTCGTCAAACATCGCGATGTAGGCTGACTGATTTCCGGCGGCAGCGGCGGCGACGAACTGATTCCAGAAGAATTGCCCACCGCGCCGTGGAATGGCACTGCTGGCATCCCCTTTCAGATTGGCCCAACTGAATCCTGGAAATAAGACCGGAAGGTAGCCCAGTTGTTTGGCGCGACACCACTCGAGGTCAGCCAACTGATGTTGCAGGATTCGGCCACGATCTTTTTCGACTGAGCGATACCGCCCCACAGACCAGGGGCTAATGACATCGGCCAGCTTCAAGACCTTGTGGAGTTGCTCCTGATCAATCGAGTCCCCCCGTCCCTCTCGCCAGTGGTAAGGAACCCCTAACATGATGCTAAAACCGCCCCACTCAGGATTGTTTTTCAAGAGCCGGATCAACCACTCGCAGCGCTCCAGATCGTATTCCCGGTCGTCAGCAAAGCCCACTCCCCAGATCGCGATGAGCGGCTTTCCGTTGAGGTGAAGGTAACTGCGGTCATGGGGATCCGTCCCCAGCTCCATGCGTCGGCGAAGGTTCTTCCAATCCTCGGCGAGTCGAGTGAAGTCATCACTGGCAATACCGGATAAGTCGTACATCAAAGCCCAGGCGCGGCCGTGAGTATTTGCCGCCTCGCGACAGCGCTTCAGTTTTTCATTTTCCCAATAGAGGCTCTGGTAGTCACGCTTAGCTTTTGCCCCGTGAACGGCGAAGCGCTGCACAAAGACACCGTCTATCCCATATTCCAACATCCACTGGAAATGCCGATCGATTGTCTTTGGATGAAGTGAACTGAACACTTCGGCAGTCGATCCGTCGGCATGGGAGAAAGGAGTTGGGAATCTCTCCTCATCTGAAAACTCGCTCAGATCCGGCCAGAGATCGATCGAGCAATAGCCGGGCTCAAATTTCCCCTCGCGGGTGTAGTGGCGGAAACCCATACCGGTCTCGTCGCCCTTGGCACGAAACCACCCCTGATAACCTGCCATGACACGACCGGTGAGACCTTCCTCTTGCTCGATGCTGTCTTCCCGCGTCACCGTGGAGGGACTGAGAACGGCGTATGCCTCCTCGCGCGAAACGGGCTCAGCTGAGGCCGCTTGGGGGAAGAGGGCAAGCCAAACCAAAAGGGCAAGACTGGCTTGTGAAAAGGCGTGGTCGATCATCGGGTTGGTCGTGGTCTTCGAAATGTGATCACCGTCTTTGCCCGGCGATTTCGATCCGTTCCTCGAGAAGCGCTCGGAGTTCCGCCTCGCGAGCCGAGACGTGCTCTTTGCCAGCCAGATTCCGACGCTCCCCGGGGTCATTGCTGAGATTGTAAAGTTCCGCCCCATCGGGCCAGAGCGCGTATCGCCATCGCTGATTGCGAAGTGTGTGACCGAGATTTTCTCCGCGTGAAACAACGGAGTAGGCCCATTTCTTCTGCCCCATTCGTTCCGGGTGGCCAAGCAAGGGGCGTAAGCTGCGCCCCTGGAGGTAATCGGGCGGAGTGAGCCCAGCGAGCTGAGCCAGAGTCGGATAAATGTCGATTAACTCCACCATCGCTTCCGACCGAGTCCCTGGTTTAGTAAGCTCAGGCGCTCTGACGATGAACGGCACCCGCGCTCCGATATCGAACAGCGTTACTTTGCCCCAGAGGAAATGATCTCCGAGGTGGTAGCCGTGGTCGGAGGTAAAGATGACGACAGTGTCCTCCCAGTGACCGCTGTCCTTGAGCGCTTGCATGATGAGGGCGAGCTGCGCGTCGAGGAAGCTGATACAGGCGTGGTAGGCCTGCATGTATTCACGGCGTAGTGCATCGTTTTCGACGCCGAGCTCAAAGCCGAAAGCTTCATAGCGTTTTGAGATCGCAGCGCGAGGGATCGATTCCCAGAGATTGGGGCGGTCCGGCGTGTATTCGATCGCGTCGGTTGGATAGAGGTCAAAATACTGATCCGGCGCGAGGAACGGGACGTGGGGTTTGTGGATCCCACAGGCGATGAAAAAGGGCTTCTCCCCTTCCGCGTTTTCTCGCAGCCAGGTCGCGACCTGGCGGGCATTTTTCCCATCCTTGTGTTGCTCGTCAGTCAGCCCGCTGCGGCCATAGCCGGGCGGAGTCTGCGCGTTGAGAGGTGCCTTCGCGGCGCGCTCGGCCTCTTTCCAGGGGCGACGATTTTCTTTTAGCTCGATCGATCCGTATTCCGCTTCAAAGGCTTCGCGAGCGGCGGTCACAACCGGGAGTTCTTCGTTCTCAAAGCGATGAAATTCGTCCCAGGCCACCTCTCCGTGCTCATGGCGAGCTGAATGGAAGATTTTGCCGACGCTGCCGGTCCAGTAACCGTTCTCTTTCAAAAACTGAGGGAGGGAAACCGTCCCCGGGCGAGTCTCACGGATGTCAGCCGTATTATTCATCACTCCGGTCGACTGCGGGTAGAGCCCATTCAGAAAGGAGGCCCGCGACGGACCGCAAACTGGGTATTGGCAGTAGGCGTTCGTGAAGACTTGGCCAGCCGCAGCGAGGGCGTCGAGGGCCGGGGTCTCAATCGGACCGTAGCCGCTTGTCGAGACGTGGGTGTTAAGATCGTCGCAGACAACGAAAAGAAAGTTGGGTCGAGTCGCGGGAGCCTGTTGCGCGGCCGTCTCGGCCTTTTTCTTTCCGCGTTTCGCCGGTGCATTCACATTTTTCTCCCATCGATAAGTTTCTCCATCGATGAGCAGATCTCTCCCCACGTTCAGCTTTTCGGCAGGAGCCGCGAACACGTCGGGGGCCACCGCAGCGAGCTCCGATTTGAGGGTCTCGTGTTGCGGATCATTGGCGAGGTTTTCCCACTCGTGAGGATCTTCGCGAACGTTGTAAAGCTCTTCGCCATCATCTCCGTAGCTGATGTATCTCCAGTCTCGATTGATGACTGCAAACTCTCCCGGAACCATGTGAGGGAGAAAGACGTTGCGATCCGCAGCCTTGTCAGGATCGCTCAGCGTCTCGGTGAGAGACTGCCCTTCGAGAGGTTGCTCTGGCTCCGGAAGGTTGCAGAGATCGACAAATGTCGGAAACATATCAATCAGGCTGACCGTGACGTCAGTGATCTCTCCCTCGGCGACGCCCGGCCCTGCCCAGATGAAAGGGACATTGCTGGTCCGCTCCCATAGAGTGTGTTTCCCCCAATCGCCCTTTTGCCCGTGCTGATACCCGTGGTCGCTCCAGAAAACGACGATCGTGTTGTCGGCGTATGGGCTCGCATCAAGCGCGTCGAGCACTCGGCCCATCATCGCATCGGCGTAGCTGATGCAGGCGAGGTAGCCCAGAATCGCATCGTCAACCGCATCGAGCTCGACAAGGCGCTGGTGAATCCGGGAGCGTGCCGTCTTCATTTTTCGAATTTTTTCCGGCAGATCATCGAGATCATCT
>JBCCBR010000355.1:0-4348 GCA_039033935.1 Verrucomicrobiota bacterium | reverse complement strand
GCTTGCGGTGCTGGCTGGTATATTCAGTGCGGCACTGACGATCTTTGTGTTGGTGATTCAAGAACGCCTCACTGGGTTTATCCATGTCCCGACCGATGATGTCTTGAGCCAGTTGATTTATTGTGTCGCCGGGATCGGTCTCCGCGAGGAGACTCTCAAGCTGCTTTGTTTTCTCCCGTTTGCCTTCTGGGCTGCGAAACGGAGGTCGAGAGTCGAGGGCCTGGTGCTGGCTGGCTTGGTCGGGCTCGGCTTCGCCTGGCAGGAGAATCTTGGTTACTTCGAGGAAGGGGAAAATCCCTATGTGATCGCGATTCGCCCGATCACAGCGAACGCTCTTCATATCGCTGATACCGGAATTATCGGCTACTGGCTGACGCGGACACTCATTGCGAAGGGCCGCGGGTGGGAGAATTTTCTGCTCGCCTTCATCCTCATCGTGATTGCCCACGGAATTTACGATGCGGTGATCATCGTGCCGGATCTTCAGGAATACGGTCCACTCACCACTATTTTTGTCGCGGTGATTGCCTACAAGTATTTCGACCCGCTCCGTGAGGAAATGGATATTGCAGCAGTCCACCGACGGATGTCACCGCTCGGAATTTTTATCATCGGGATGGTGCTGCTCTGCAACACCGTCCTGATCAGCTCAGCATTTCGCGAAGTCTCAAACGTCGCGATTGGAGCGTTTGCGGCAGCGGTGGGGAGTTGTATTCCACTCTCGTTCGCATTTATCAGTCGCTTTCGGGATTTGTGAGCGAGTTGATATTCCGTCGCTGCTTAATCTTCACAGTGCCCAGAGTTCCTCGAGCATTTCCATCAAGGCTTCGGTAAGGATGCGGGAGGAGTCTTTTTCAACCCGGCAGGTTCCCATCCAGGTCTCGTATCCGCCGAGCTCGTGCTGTTCCGGCGTGGGAAGGTAGCCGTGAGAACCGTTGGCCAGAGAAATGCAAAAGGTGTGGGGAAAGGGGCTGCGCTCCTTGATCTCGAGACCGATTTCGACAAGCGTTTCAAAGGGGAAAGTCACGATGGCCTGGTCTCCGATGCGATAGGCCTGAATGAGGACCTCAAGAGTCTCCCCTCGCTCCGGTTGGTTGAGGGTGGCGCGAGCATACTGGTCGGCCTTGTTGGGCAGATCTTTTTCTCCCGCCTTCAAACGCTCCAGCATCCTCTCGGCAAAGGCCAGTTCGGTATCGGTGACTTCTCTGTGATTGAGTGTGATCTGGCGCTGGCGCGAGGCAACCATTGCGGGCTCGGCGTATTCGACATCGGCGATGGCTCTCCAGGCAGTATCGGCCGCTCGCGAGGCGACTTGGCGAATCTGCTCGAAGGGGGCGCGAGGCGCTCGGGTGCGATCGAAATCGATATTGTTGATGTCACCGCTGGTGCCATTGGTCATCATAGCGACGAACTCCTGGGGAGGGTTTGAGCCTCCGATCCGATAGGGGAAAATCCGAGAGAATTCACCGAAGTAGTCGGCGGAGGCCATGCCCATGATCCGCCCCTCGTGCTCGACATTGGGGACCCGCCCGACATAGTGGAGCGAGTAGTTGGCGAGAAAAGCGAGCGGGCGCCCCCGCCGATCTCGAACATCCACGACGCAGATCTCCGGATCGGTTGGCGCGGCCGGGCGGAGCAGATCGTTGCGGTTGGGATTCATTTTGACCTCGTCGTATTGCTCAAAAGGATTCAGCGGCATGGTTCCCGGCTTGAGGAACCAGCGGCGGTTGTAGACCTCTTCGGGGAGATCAGAAGAGCCAAAACCAACCTGAGCGGGTGCGAGCCGATTGATCGCCGCAGTCATGGATTCGATCATGCCGGCGTAGCGCTTCTCCCGGTAGGCCTGACTCCCCGGAGTCTCTCGCTCGGTTTTCGGGGCTGTGTGCGTGTGGGTCGCTGAGATTGACATCGATTCGACCGGCCAGCCCGTCGCCTCTGAGACCTTTTCTTTCACTTCGTCGGTTTCCTCGCGACTGACCCCGAGTGCGTCGAGTAGGGTGAAAAGCGCTCGCCCCTCGCCATTTTGGAAGGCAATCGAACGGACGTGAAACGGGTCGTGGACGTAATTTGATTTTCCAGAGCGGAGATCAATCGGGAAGACATCCGGGGTGACATCGATCGCAGCGGCTCCCGCCAGAAATTCTTCTCCCGAGGCATTCTGATGAGGGGCAGAGAGCAGAAAGCCAGCAGCCGCCAGCGTCAGGAACCGGCGGACAATGATCTTCGGAAGTGGAGTTGAAACCCGGATGGATGAATTCATACCAACAACCGTGACAAGCTCAGTTGGCTATTTCGAGCCTTTTTGAATCACGTAGCTGCGGTTGGAGAAGACCTGACGAATTCGATCTCTGGAGCCATGATCGACGCATGCGATTGATTGCCTGTCTGGTCTTGTTAGGATGTGGAGTCTTCTCCCTGCCGGTGCTGCATGCCGAGGAGATCGTGGTGGAGGAGTTTGACCGTCCCCTGCTGTTTACCTACCTGAGTTTCAAAGACAAGGTCTCCCACACGGGCAGCGAGCTGCATATCCAGACGAAGGACAGCAAAGGCGGTGGCGGCACCAATATCACACTCGATGCCAGCACGATGGGAGAATGGGTCCCGGTGCTACGCCTCAAGCGGGGCGAAGCCAATCGCGCGGCGCGGATTCGAATGCAGCTGGTCGATCGCGCGGAAAAGAAACGCTTTTTCGATTTTGAAATCAGCGCCCTCCCAGTCGGCGAATGGGTCGAGGTGGCCGCGGTCGGAGCTGCGATGGTAGCGGGCGACGATTTGGATCTTCGCGCCATCAATGTGGTCCAGATCCAGGGGACCTGGAGTGCGTTCCCGATCGACCTGCAGATCGACCGACTAACTCTCCGTCCACCGGGCGAGGCAGCTTTAAAGTTGCGGCAAGCAATGGCTGACGAGCTGGCCGAAAAACAGCGGCAGGCAGAGCGAAAAGCCGCTCGCGAGGAGGAGCAGCTGGAGACCCTTCTCACCAGCGGCAGCGAGCACCCAGAAGATGGCGCTGAAGTGTTTCACGTGTCTCTGTTAGGGGATAAACGAATCGGGATCGAGATCTTTGATCGAAAGTTAGAGTCTCCGGAGCCGACGCCCTATGTTGCAGAGCCGGGCGACGAACGGCAGGTGAAGGAGGGGAAGCCCTACCTCGCCTGGAAAGATGGCAAGCCTGCTTTCGTTCCCCGCGAGGTAAGGATCAAGCGGAACGGCGAGCCTCTCGGCATTTTGAATGAGTCGACCGGATTGATCTGGAGAGAAGACGTGGTCGGGACTGCGCTCGACCTACGAGCAATCGATAGTCCCCGAGCCTATCGCCTAATTGGTCCCGATGGTGTCGAAATGATACCGACAGCGGTCTCTCGCAAGAGTAAACCCCGTGGTCTGGCTCAGGGGATCGACGCTTTTGGAGGGCATCACTTTATTTACCTGGATCTACCGAAGGCACTTGCCGCCGGAGAGACTTATCGCCTCAAGTTTTATGCCGTGAATACCCGCGAAGCTGAGGTCGAATTTGTTGCCGATGCGAAATCGCAGCGTTCTGAGGCAATCCATGTGAGTCATCTCGGATTTCGCCCCGATGACCCATTCAAGCGGGCTTACCTATCGCTCTGGATGGGAACCGGAGGAGAGGCTGAGTTTCAGGTCGATACTTTTGCGCTGATCGATGAATCGGGTGAGGAAGTGTTTGCAGGAGAGGTGATTCCAGGGATCGACGCCGACACAGCCGAACCATTTGTGAATCGAAAGAATCACACCCAGGCAGATGTCGCTTGGATGGATTTCTCCGAGTTTACCGAGCCGGGAAGCTTTCGGGTCTACATTCCCGGACTTGGAACGAGTTATCCCTTTGTGATCGGCGAGCAGGTCTGGGAAGACGCTTTTAAAGTCTCTCTCAAAGGATTGCTCCACCACCGCAGCGGGATTGAGTTAGGGCCGCCGTTTACGACTTACGAGCGACCGCGGCCGTTTCACCCCGAGGACGGGATCAAGATTTATCAACTCGGCGTTCAGATCTGGGATGGCGAGGCATCGGCGGTTAAGGCTGAGTTCGAGAAATTACTGGGGCCAGATCTTGATCCGAGCGGGCTCACCGAAGTCCCCGAAGCGTGGGGTGGCTACATGGATGCCGGCGATTGGGATCGGCGCACGCCACACTTGCAGGTGACGCTTTCTCAATTGGAGCTCTATGAGATGGCGCCGGACTATTTCGATACGGTCGCGCTAGCCTTGCCTGCCGATGAAGCGGCAAACGAGATTCCCGACTTGCTCGACGAGGCGCTCTGGAACCTCGATTTTTTCCGGCGCATGCAGCAGCCCGATGGCGGCGTTCGGGGAGGGGTCGAGT
>JBCCBR010000354.1:0-4350 GCA_039033935.1 Verrucomicrobiota bacterium | reverse complement strand
GCACGCCGGTGAAGCGTTCGTCGAAGGGGTTGCGCGTGATGCTTTCGCTGAGGGTCGCCCACATGGCGACAAAAGGCAGCCAGACGAGGAAGGAGTCCCACGCGCGGGGGCCCATCACCGTCTTCGAATTGAGGTAGGCCGCCCAGAGGCTAAAGAGCATCGGCACAAAGAAGGCAGCAAGGGTCAGCGCTATCCCGATCCAACCGGTCGAAAAGAGGGTGTAAGTCCAGATACTGTGGCCCGCGCTGTAGATTTCGAAGGGGAACTGGTGTCGGTCGTTCGGATAGACGAGGAATAGTTCGGGATAGTAGCTCTCGTCCCAGTAATAAGGAGCACCAAGCCCCTTCCCATAGATCATACTGTGCGGATCTTTCGAAAGGATGTCCCACATCGATTTGGCTTCCGCCTTCCGCATCAGTGACGATAGATCCTCCGAAGTCTGGGCATCACCTACGCCGGTATTGTTGAAAAAGCGATCATACCATCGCGTTGCCAAAGTCGGCTGAACCATCGCAACTCCGATGATGACGAAGACCATCGCGATACCCATCCCGACGAGTGGCTGAATCTTCTTCAACGGGAATGTCGGGGCATACATCCGCCAGACCATCCCTAACAAGAGACAAATACCCGCTGTCAAAAAACTGAAGAACACCGGGAAAGCCATGCTCCGGGTCACCGAGATGGCAGCGATGCCAAGAGGCAGCCCAAAGATGATCAATGACCAGGGGGTGAACTTGAGCCGCAGCAGAAAAGCGCAGGCCGACCAGGCAAAGAGGAAGCGCATTGATGGGCTGAGAATGTCCATGCGGATTTCCGAAAGGGGAATCCCCCACGCTGTCGCCCCGAAGACAAAGCGCCAGAGCACATTGGTGATCCCCGCGAGCAAGAACCAGCGCGCCACCTCCCCGGGCCGCATCCCGACGGCAGAGCAGATCATGGTGCAGTTGAAGGCGAAGCCAACCAGCAGCATCGGAATGAGGAGGCGGAGAATCCTGCCGGGCTCGTTGCCGAGAAAAAAAGAAACTCCGATCGCCATCGCGACATAGCCCCACCACATCAGGCCAAGGTAGACTCCGGGACGGATAAAGAGATGCCGGAACCCGAGCAGGCTGGCGAGGCCTCCGGAGGCCATCGCCAGTCCCAGAAAAAGGAACTGGGCTTTGGAACCACCGGTGCTGGCCGCCCCAAAACCAAGGCTGGGGCTCTTGTAGTCGAAGACGAATGAGAAGAGAAAGACAACGAAAAGCAGACGAAAGATTTTCAGCGACGCTTTCGGCGGCGCATCGATCTCGGCCTGCTCGTTGTCGGTGACTTGTTTGAGCCAGTTCACCTCGATGCTCGCCTCAGCAGGCGCCCTCCCGTTTGAAGAATGTCAGGAACATGATGTGGAAATCGAGCATGACATTCCAGTTCTCGATGTAGTGGAGATCGAAGCGGACGCGTTCGCTCAGATCAGTGTCTCCCCGCAAACCGTTGACCTGAGCCCACCCGGTGATGCCGGGCTTAATATTGTGACGGGCATTGTAGTGGGGAATCTCTTCTTTGAACTGAGCGATCAGCTCAGGCCGTTCCGGACGCGGACCGACCAGGCTCATGTCACCACGGATCACATTCCAGAATTGTGGAATCTCATCGATGTTCCACTTTCGCATGAACTTGCCAATCCGAAGGCAGCGGGGGTCATCCTTCACCGTCCAGCCGACGCCGCTGGATTCCGCATCGAGTTTCATGCTTCGCAGCTTGATCATATCGAAGGTGCGACCGTTGGCACCGAGACGTCGCTGGCGATAGAAGATCGAGCCGGGGCTCTCGCGATAGATGATCAGTCCGAAAAGCCCGATGATGGGAGCCGTCAGAAGGAGCCCGACCAGGCCCCCAAGGATGTCGACCGCGCGCTTCAGATACTGGTTCACAGTCGAATGGAGCGGAAGACGAGAAATTCCTAGGATCGGAATGCCACCGACCGACTCGAGGTGGAGACCGCTCAACAAGACCTGGAAGCAGGTCGGGACGAGCTTGAACTCAATCATCTCTTTTTCGCAGAGCGAGGCGATCCGCATGAGGCTGCCGGTTTTGACGGCATCGTCGGCGACGATGACCTGATGACAGACCTTGAGCTGGAGAAGAGCCTCAAGACTCGCGAAAGAGCCCATCACCGGCATGTTCGAGGGCACCTCCTCGCGGAACTCTCCGTCAGGTGGGGGAATCACACCGACAATGTCGAAGGGGCGATCGCTCGCTCTCGCAAAGGTGTCGACCGCCCTCGCGAAATCATCGCTCCAGCCGACCACGAGTGCACGCTGGCGGAGGCTCTGGGCGAGTTTTTCCCGACCGATGAAGCGCCACAGCAACGCGCGCCAGGTCGGAAGGATAACGAGGATGCCTCCGAGGCCGAGGAGGCAGAAGAGCCGAGAGATCGGCGGATCAAACTTCAGCACCAAAGTCAGGCTGACGTAAAGCAGGATCCAGAGCAGCGACCCTTTTACGATGATCCGAAGTGTATTGGTGAGGGAGAGCAAATTCTCCCGTGAATAGAGCCGAAAATTGAGCAGGAGACCCATCATCAGCAGCGCACCGAGGACGATGTGCCCCCCATAGTCACCCAGCCTGAGCGACTCAACATCCTGCACTCCGAAATCGGAGAGGAAAGTGCCGAATCGTCCCCACTGCGCGATGATCAGGGAACCAACCACGAGCAGGAGATCGACCACAAAAGCACCGGCTACGAGCCGGTTATAGTAAGCCTTCGACGTCGAGGCGCATTGCTTGAGCGGCAATGGCTTAGCCTTCTTTCTGTCGAAGTGGTGGGTGCTCATGAATCAGTAAATATTAAATATATGAAAATTATAAAGTTCAGGTAAAAAAAGGGAGGGCCTCACGAGGTAGCGGAAGCTTCCTGCTCTGGCTCGCGTCCTGGGATCAGGGGAATCGCGCTGTGGCTATTGGATCGCTGCGAATCGCGGACATAGGCCTCCAGTGCCCGATTCGACTGGTCGCTGCCGTTAAACAGCACCCCGACGAGAGAGGCTCTCATTCGCTGTAGTTCCCGAACCGCCGATTTGGCGTGGTCTGCGCGGGTTTCGCCTGCTTTAACCACGAGCACGACCGCATCGGCGTGGCGTGAGTAGTTCAGCCCATCACTGACCAGGCTGAGTGGGGAAGTGTCGATAATCACGCAATCAAAGGAGGCGTAGGCCTCCTGCAACATGGAGGCAAAGTGGTCGCCATTCATCGGTTCCCCGGTGTTGTAGGTGAAGCGGCCACAGCTGATCAGGTAGAGATTCTCATGGATGGTCTCTTCGCAGATATTCTGCTGGACGAGTCCGCTCTCTCCCGCGGTTCCAAGCTTCGGTCTGACGAAAAGCTCGCTCATCCTCGGTCGGCAGAAGTCGGCGTCGACGAGCAGGGTGCGATAGCCCATGCTCGCCTGGAGTAGTGCGAGATTTGCCGCGCAGAAGCTCTTGCCTTCTTTGGCACCTGCGCTGGTGATGAGGACACTCCTCGGCGCGTAGGTCGAGAGAGAGGTGCGCAATGATCGAAAGCTCTCGTAAACCAGTGATCCAGGCTGCCGTGACGCAGTGACCGCGTCGCGCAGATCCCACTTCTTCGGGGAAGCTTTTGGAACCGATGCGAGGACGGTGAGTCCGAGAGTCGATTCGACCTGTTTCCGGGTTTGCAGTGTCCGGTCGAGCAAGCCGATCGCGAGGACCAGCCCGAGCCCGCAGAATCCTCCAAAGAAGGCCGCGAGGAGAACTGTGAGCGTCTTCTTCGGCGCTACCGGCTTGGTCGGGACAAGAGGTTCGCTGAAAACCCGGACCACCGTGTTGTCGACTCCGGCGGAGATTTCGGAGCCATTGATCCGATCGAGGAGGCGATCGTAAGTGACGTAGGCGGCGCTAAGTTGCCGTTTCAGGGCGCGGAACCTCTTTGAAACGTCGTCGAGCTGGAGCAGCTCCTCTTTCTGTTTCTGAACCGTGGCAGCGAGTTCGCGCTCGTATTCGACGGCTCGCAAGTATTGTTTTTCGATCGATTCGCCGACCTTGAGTGCTGCCGTCCGAACTTCTTCTTCCAGTCCATCAAGATCGCTCTTGAAAGCGATATAGGTGGGGTGACCGGGGCGGAATTGCTCTTTGATTTTGACAAAGGCGGCGCGCTGTTGATTGCGGGCGAGGAGCAGCTTCTGCAGGCTCTCCTGCTGCGAAAACTGACCGATTTCGAGGACTCGCTCAATCTGCTCGTCGGGAATTTCGATGTATTGGTCGTATTCTTCCTTTTTCTGGAGTGTGTCGTTCGCCGCGTTGCTGAGAAGCCGGTCAAATTCATCGAGTTTGCGTGTCACGAAGCCGG
>JBCCBR010000353.1:0-4355 GCA_039033935.1 Verrucomicrobiota bacterium | reverse complement strand
TGTAGGATTTCCGATAGTCCTCCTTGTAAAAAGTCGATAAATCCTCAATCGGGAGCGGATCGACAAAGACGAGGCCACTCTCGACCGACATCACGTTGCGCAGCGGGTTTCCCTCGCGCGAGCGGGTCGAGACGACGACCGCCTCGCGAGACTGCGAAAGGGGACAGGGGCGATCGGTCGTGATGGAGGTGCCGGCGGATTCCATAGGGTGAGGGCGGTCCCGATTTCTCGGGAAGCGCTCTCGATAGACTCGCCGATCAGGTTTGTCAGGCAAGAATCTCTTTCACCACGTCTCCATGGACGTCGGTAAGGCGGAAATCACGCCCCGCATAATTGTAGGTGAGGCGCTCATGATCGAGCCCGAGCAGATGGAGAATGGTGGCGTGCCAGTCGTGGATGTGGACCTTCCCATCGACCGCGAGATGCCCGTAGTCGTCCGTCGCCCCATGGGTGGTGCCACCTTTGACACCGCCTCCGGCCATCCACAGGGTGTAGCCGCGATGATTGTGATCGCGCCCATTGCTGCCCTGAGCATGAGGGGTGCGCCCGAATTCTCCGGCCCAGATCACTAACGTGTCCTTCAGCATGTCGCGCTGCTTGAGATCCTCCAGCAGTCCGGAAATGGGTTGGTCGATCTCGCCACAATTCTGCTCGAGCCCGCCAGTGAGATTGCGGTGATGGTCCCAGTTTCCATGGTTCAGCTGGATGAAGCGAACTCCGGCCTCCGCCATGCGCCGCGCGGCGAGGCACTGACGACCGAAGCGAGCGGTCGTGTTGTCGTCGAGGCCGTAGAGCCGACGAATGGATTCCGGCTCCTCGTCGACGTTGAGGACCTCGGGCACCTCATCCTGCATTCGGAAGGCGAGTTCGTAGGATTCGATGATGCCTTCGACTTCGGGGTGAAACTGATCGCGCTTGAGTTTGTCGAGATTGAGCGACTTGATGAAATCAAGCTGGACCCGCTGCAGTTCCGGGCTGAGCTGCTGGTTGGTGATATTCCGCAGCGGAGCCTCATTTTCGGCTGCGACGAGCCGGCTCCGCGCCTGCTTTCCAATCGGCGTGCCCTGGTAGACGGCGGGCAAGAAAGCGCTGCCATAGTTTTGGGCCCCGTTACCAGGTGCCAAGGTGATAAACCCGGGAAGGCTGTCGTTTTCGGTTCCGAGACCGTAAAGGGTCCAGGCTCCGAGAGACGGACGCACAAACTGGAAATTCCCGGTGTGCATCTGGGTGGTCGCCTGGGGATGGTTCGGAAGATCCGTGTGCATCCCATTGAGCAAGCAGAGATCGTCGGCGTGATGGGCGAGTTTGGGGAACAGCTCCGAGATCCACAGGCCGCTTTCGCCGTGCTGCGCAAATTGATAAGGCGAGCCGAGCAGCTTCGCATTTCCCTTTGATGCTTTGCCAGTGTCCCGACTGAGTTGTGGCTTGTAATCAAAAGTATCGACGTGAGACGGACCGCCCTGCATCGCCAGAAAAATGACTCGCTTGGCACTGCCGGCGAAGTGTGGTGATTTCGGGGCAAGTGGACTTGCCGCCGCTCTTGCCTGAAGCGTACTGAGGGCTGAAAAGGCCAAATAGCCAAAGCCGCATCCAGCCGTCTGGAGTGCTCGGCGTCGAGAGAAGAGGTGGTCGCTTGGAGTCATCGCAGAGACTTGATTGAAGAGTTAATTGAGGTAGCGGAATTCAGCGCTGGAGATCAATGATTGGCAGAATGTCGTCAGGGCGAGCTGACGGGCTTCCTGTTCAGACAGGCCGCTTTCCTTTGCCGTATCAAGGAAGCGCTCGATGTAGGCACCGGTCTTGCGGCCTTCTTCAGGCGTAGGGGGGCGGGAGTAGGCAAGGTAAAAGGCCGTCGAAACGAGTTGAGGTCCCCGCAATTCCCAGTCGACGGTGAGGCGCCTTGCCATTGCCGCAGCCTGGGCCTGGATGAATTCGGAATTCATCATAAACAGAGACTGTGATGGCACGGTCGTGACTTCGCGCTTCCCCGCGACAAGACTGGGGTCGGCAAAGTCGAATACCCCGAGCGAGTCCGGGACGAGTCCTCGCACGATCGGGAGGTAAACCGAACGATAAGTCTGCTCCTGGTTGATCGCACTTTCGGGGAGGGTGCGTCCGACAAATCCTTCGCCATTTTCTGAGACGACGGATCCGACCGGGCGCTCGAGTTCGAGCTGGCCCCCGATCACAAGCGCTGCATCGCGGATTGCTTCAGCTGGGAGCCGCCGCTTGTTGGCACGCCAGAGGAGGCGATTTTCGGGATCTTTGAGAAAGGCATCGGCGTCATAGGTTGAAGCCATTTGGTAAGTGCGACTGGTCGCAATCTCTCGAACGAGCGCTTTAATCGACCAGTCGTGCTCGAGCAGTCGGATCGCGAGATAATCAAGCAATTCGGGATGGCTCGGTGCTTCGCCAGTCGTTCCGAAATTATCAACTGAGCTGACGAGCCCCTCTCCAAACATCCAGAGCCAGACACGATTAACGATGACTCGGGCGGTGAGAGGGTTTTCCGGAGAAACGACCCACTCCGCGAGCTGGAGACGACCACTCTCATCAGTTGGGATGGGCTGCTCGTCGTGAGTCTTCACCACCTGAAGAAAGCCGCGCGCAGCTCGCTCATCAGCAGGATTATCCTCTTCGCCTCGAATCAGGATCTGCGAGTCAAAAGGCTCAGCCCGATCCTGCACGCCCATCGCAAAGGGGAGCCGTGAACCATCGTGGTCATACATCTCGACCTGACCCTCGGCGAGTCCCATCCGGGTGCGGAGGGCGAGTTGTGCCTGCCGCAGTCGGTTGATCTCCGCCTCGTTGTCGGCCTGACGGGCCGCAAGGATGCGATTGTTGTTCTCCTCAAATTGCTGATTGAGGCTATCGACCTGGAACTGCTGATCGATGACTTCGGCAAGGGTGAGGTCGTTCCCGCCGCTACTGAAAGTGTTCGGAAGTGGGATCAGCTCAGTGGATCGCCGATTGATGATGGCTTCGGAAGTCCCGTAGTAAGTATCCGTGCTCAAAAAGATACCAGCCAT
Organism: Verrucomicrobiota bacterium; assembly: GCA_039033935.1. Lineage (GTDB taxonomy): Bacteria > Verrucomicrobiota > Verrucomicrobiia > Verrucomicrobiales > DEV007 > Arctic95D-9. The sequence continues at coordinate 1,326 of JBCCBR010000353.1, read as the reverse complement.
GGCATAGTAGTCGTGCATTGGGATGGGATCGAACTTGTGATCGTGGCAACGAGCACAGGCGACGCTGGTGGCGAGAAAGGCGCGGCTCATCGTGTCGATCTGTTCATCGACCATGTCGAAACGGAACTGGCGCGCATTTTGATCGTTGAGGCCCTTGGTCCCGATGGCGAGGAATCCGGTCGCGATCTGGCGGTTGGCGGCGTCGAGGTCATTCTCCGAGGCGATCAGATCACCGGCGAGCTGGTCGGTGATAAACTCGTCGAACGGGACATCGGCATTGAAGGCGTCGATCACCCAATCGCGGTAGCGCCATGCCTCGGAGTAGACGGCATTGACGTCTTTGCCGGTTGACTCAGCGTAGCGCGCCACATCGAGCCAGCGTCGACCAAAGGTTTCTCCGTATTGAGGCATCGCCAGTAAGCGGTCGACGGTGTCGGCGATGGCCTGCTCGGGATCTGCCTCATAGCTCGCCACAAAGGCCTCGACATGTCGTGGCTGAGGTGGCAGGCCGACCAGATCAAAACTCAGGCGCCGCAAGAGGTCACGAGGATCGGCATCCTCTGCCGGAGTAAGACCCGACTCCTCAAGTTTCGAGAGAACGAACCCATCGAGGCCTCGACGGGCCCAATCGGCTCCATCGGGCACCGTGGGTTTTTGCGGCACTTGATAGGCCCAGTGCTCGCGGCCCGCTTCGATATCGATCGTGCTGCTGTAGCTTGAGCTTTCGCCTGGTGCACGCTCACGCTCTCGCGGATCGGGCGCGCCCATTTCGATCCATGTTTTAAAATCAGCGATCACGTCAGAGTCGAGGCGATACTTTGGAGGCATCTCGAGACTGCTGTCCTCGTAGGTCATGGCGACGTAGAGGAGACTTTCGTTGAGATCCCCGGGAACGATCGCGGGGCCCGAGTCGCCTCCGTAGAGAGTGGCATCACGAGTGTCTAGGAGGAGTCCGCCTTTGACCTGATCACCGTCTTGCGAGTGACACTGGTAACAGTGCTTCACCAAAGCGGGGCGGATCTTACTTTCGAAGAAATCGAGCTGCTCACGGCTGAAATCCTCACCCGCCACTGTGGCAAGGGCGAGCATGACTAAAGCAGAAACAGAAGCGAATCTCATGACTACAAGGGAAAACCCGTAGTCCCGCTGAAGGTTTCACAAAAATGACGGTAAAATGATGTCGCGCCTGACGGCACTTCACTTCGCCGGATTCTCGAACCAGATCACCCCGAGCCCGGATCGCTCTTCGCAGGTGAGGATGTCGAGGTCGCCATCGGCGTCCAAATCGACCAGCTCGATCCGATCGTATTTTTCACCTTCGGGTCC
>JBCCBR010000352.1:0-4358 GCA_039033935.1 Verrucomicrobiota bacterium | reverse complement strand
GGGTCATATGCGCACCCTGCACTGTCGCTCAGCGCCTCATGTGGCCTCAGAATGCATGGCGGACCATCGGGGACGATGTTCCCTACCATTTTCGCCGAAGGTATGGACGATCCGTTTTCGGTCGTCCGCGATGTTCGAGCCTCCGATCATTTTTAGGAAGGCCCGCCCCGAAGCACTACGACGGACCAGCGAAGACGATGTTCCCTACCGTTTGGACGAAGGTAGGGACGATCTGTCCTCAGTCGTCCGCGATGTTCGGGCCTCCGATCAGTTTTAGGAAGGCCCGACCCGAAGCAGTGCGGCGGACCATCGAGGACGATGTTCCCTACCAGTTCTGCCGAAGGTAGGGACGTTTCAAAACTTCGAGCGAAAGTTATCGCGAGTCTTCATGCGTGGGCTCTGAGCGTTCCCAAAAAAGCTGAAAATTTAGGTTTTCAAAATATCTGGATCGTGCCAGTAAATAGCTGACCGCTTTGTTATTACCGCTATGACGACTCGTCGCGATCTCATTCGTGGAGGACTACAGGGGCTCCCGCTCCTCGCTCTTGCTCCTCTCGCTGGGTGCACTTCTTCTGGGGGCGGTTCCGGCGGCAGTGCTGCCGTCGGAGGCAGGACCTGGGCGAAGCGAGAATATCAGACCAAATTTCTCGCGAGCGGAGCCTCGATGCGATTTTCACCCCGAGGCGCTTATGGGCGGACTTGGACCGCCGAGCTTCAGGAGGGTTATGAGAAATACAAAAACCACCCGGACGTCAGCTACGCGGTGAAGAATCTCGGCTCCGGCGGATACAAGGCAACGCACAACGCGGATCGGGTCCAGCATGGGGGTTCCATGCCAAAACCGGCGGTGGCGGCGTGCCTGCTCGAGAAAAAGAAAGGCGACCTGACGCGAGAGGAATTTCAACATATCGTCAACGTCTGCGACCGCAGCATCAATGCCTCATGGCGGGCACTCCTGACTCGCTTTGATCAGTCCGACGAGCAGTTCTTCGAGCGCAAATACCGTCTCCCCGATGTTGCGATTCGTGGGAATGCCCAGTCGCCGAGATTCTACGCAGAGTTTTTTCACCGCTGCGTCAATTACCGCCTCGACTATGGCTGCGAGCTGCTTCTCGAGGCGATGCGCCGAAGCCAATTCGGTGCCGGGCGCTGGTATCTACCCCGCTCGATCACCTATATCGGCGGAAAAACGGGCACCTCTGCAGGACATAAGCACGAGGGCCTTTTCTTCAAACACCGGGGCGGCAGCTGGGCCATCGTAGTTTACACGAGGAACAACTTTGGCACCGGTGGGAACATCTGGCGGATGGGCGCGCTTTTCGGCGGACTGTTCCGCGAGCACATCGATCGGTCGGCAAGGTAACGCGACCGGAGCACCTGCCTGTCGGGGCTTGAGGAGATGCCCCGCCTCCCAGCAGTTGATCGGCGCAAGGCGCCAGATCTCCGTCTCAGGGTTAACCTCGGAAAGGCTGTGACGGCGTGCCTCTCACTCCCGGCTCGGCGACGAAGAGATGACCCGCCAGTTCCTCATCCACGTTCGGGAATCGCCCTGTCGTGATGTAGAGTTCCTCCAGATCAGGCCCGCCAAAACAGCACGAAGTCCCTCCGCTAACCGGGAGCTCCAGAGTCTCAAGGCATTTAGCGGTGACGGGATCAAAACAGTGCACCGCACTGCCCCGGCAGAAGTTGATCCAGAGATGGTCGTTTTCATCAATGCACATGCCATCGGGAGATCCCTCCCACGGCGAGGTGTCGATTGCGACTCGACTGTTGCTGATCTGACCGGTTTCGCCGTCGAAGTCAAAGGCTCTCACCGTTTTGGTGGGGGTATCGATGTAGAAAAACGTGTCTCCCGCTGCGTTCCAGGCGAGGCCGTTTGAATTGGTGACCTCTGGCACTTTCAGCCCCAGCGAGAGGTCGGTATCGAGGCAGTAGAGCGCGGCATCGCCGGTCTCTTTGATCGTCGAAATCGTCCCTGCCCAGAGACGGCCCTGCGGATCGATTTTGCCGTCGTTGAAGCGATTCTGTGGCTTTTTGTCCGGCTCGGGATCGGCGATCGGTGTTTTTTTGCCGGTGTTAGGATCGTAGGCGACCAAACCGCTGTCTCCGCCATAGACCCAGCCACCCGATTCTCTAGGCACGACCAAACCCACCCTCTCACCGATTTCCCAAACCTCTTCGTCTCCGGGACCGGGATCGAGCCGCCGAATGGTGTGGCCTTCAATATCAACGAAGAGCAATTTCTCCTCGTGCCAAACCGGACCCTCTCCCCAACGCGACTCTGTTTTGCCAATCAATTCGACCATGGCGAGGACGATAGCCGCTTCAGGGGAAATGCAACCTGCAACCCACTTCGGGCGATTCAGGCCGATTCATCAAAGAGGTATTTTGTCCAAAGCGAGAGCCATGGATCCACTGTGTCCCCTTCGTATAATTCAGGATGACTTGAGACTTTGCAACTCCGCTTTGATCGCTCCGATCAGCACATCCGGATCGACCGGCTTCCAGAGCGAGATTACCCCCATCGGGTCTCGCTTTGGGAGGACCTGCCCAGGCGACTTTTCAACGAGAGCCGAGATCACGATGACCCTGACTTCGGCAAGTGCCTGATCCGCTCGGATCTCGTTGAAAAGCCATCCTCCACTGTGCTCTGGCATCATCACGTCGATCGTGACCAGATCGACCCCACCTTCCCGCAGTCGCTTTAGAGCCGCTTCCGCAGATGTCGCCAACTCACAGGTGAATTCCCCAGTCTCCTCCAGGTTGATTTGCATGAGACGTCCGAAATCTGAGTCGTCGTCGACGATCAAGATATGAGTTTTTAGATCTGATATTGACATAACGGGGCGGAGTTCATTGAGCCGAGTATGATACGCAACTCACTTACTTTGACGCCGTTCTCAGAGAATCTAACTCAGCTGTGAGTCAGCCCAGTGGGAATGCGGAGCGATGCGCGAGTCAATCCGTCCTCTCGCCGGAGCCTCAATTCTCCGCCGTGAAGCCGCGCGATGCGGTCTGCGACACTCAGACCCAATCCCACTCCGCCAAGCTGACTCTTGGTCGTAAAAAATGGCTCCGTAGCGCGCGCCAGCACTTCATCCCGAACATGCGGCCCATTGTCGACGACCTCGAGGAGCAATAGATTGCCCTCAATCAATTTGCATTCCAATGACACTGATCCTGATTCCAGATCGCCGATCGACTCAGTGGCGTCGAGAGAGTTTTCGATCAAGTTGACCAGGAGATGCTTCATCTTTCGAGAATCGACTGAAATCTCAATAGGCTCATCAGGCTTGCTGATTTGGAGAGCAACCGGAAAGCCAGCGTTCTGAAACCGATGATCCACCATCTCGACCGTCGAAGCGAGGAGCTCGCTGATGTCGGTCGTTTCAGGGTTGTATTCCGCTGCAGACGAGAAATCGAGTAGGTCAGATACGATTTCGTCGGCCCGTTCCACACTGGTCCCCATTCGCTCGAGGACTTCAGCGGTGGTGCCCTCTGGCTTTAAGGTTGTTGAGAGATAATTGATACCAAACATCACTGTCCCGAGGGGGTTCTTGAGCTGGTGCACAAGACCGGCTGCCAGTCGACCGACGGCTTCCAATTTCGCTGCCTGGAGGAGTTCCGACTCGGTCGAAGCGAGGGAGTTGGCGAGCGACTCGATCTCCTGAGTCGCCTTCGACCTCTCAATCGCGTAGCGAATCGACTTCTCGAGCAGTTGCGGATTGACTTCGTCTTTGATCAAATAGTCCTGAGCACCCGCCGCGAGCAGACTCGAAATCGTGTCGGGATTATTCAAACCAGTTAAAATGATGATCGGAATGCGAGGGCCAGCCTTGGCTGCGAGGGGACGAAATGAGCTTCCGGCATTGCTTCCGGGCAATCCCAGATCAAGCAAGATAAGGCTCACCGGATCGAGATCGACAGCGCGCATTGCTTCCCGTAGAGACTTTACCCACAAAAATTTAGCGCCCCCCCCAAAGGCTCGCTTGAGCTGATGTTTCAAGATCAGAAAATCATCTTCGTCATCTTCGACGATGAGGAGATTCAGTTCCGAAGTGGTATCAGAGCTGTCTGAGAGAGAGAGGGGCATCGTCCATGCGTTGCCATCAGCGGGGTGACGAGTCAAGCAAGACCGATGATCGAGCAGTTGGGGGAGCCCGGAATCGGCGTCTAAGCAACTGCTTGCGTTGACTCCCCAACTTCATGGATTCTGACAAACCCTCCCACCTCGTTGCGATTGGAGCTTCTGCAGGGGGTCTTGAAGCGATCCAGAGCTTTTTTGCCGAGATCCCGAATGACACGGGGATGGCCTTCGTCGTGGTCCAGCACCTCTCGCCAGACTTCAAAAGCCTGAT
>JBCCBR010000351.1:0-4358 GCA_039033935.1 Verrucomicrobiota bacterium | reverse complement strand
GTTGGCTACCGGAAATCGGAAAAGACTCCTGAGAAGGGCATAGACCGTGTTGATGAAGAAGAGCTCGTCCCAGATCCCGACGAGGTTGATCCCAATGAAAAGACGCCGGATCTCGCTTTCGTCAGCAATCTCGGGAAGCGTCCAGTTCCGAAAAAGTTCATGATCAAACCAGGCAAGGTTTGCCCAGGAATAGAAGCTGAGGATTCCCCAGGCGAGCGGCACGCTGAGAATAGTGTAGACGACATCGGCCCGGCGCCAGCGTTTGGGCCAAAAGCGATAGCGAATCACCTCGCGCTCCTCGACCCCGCCAAAGCGTCCGATTATCCAGGGAATCACCAGGACGAGAGTGAAGGGGATGCCGAGCTGAAGGAAGTTCGCATTGCTGAGCGAGGGATTGATGTCAGTGATCGCGAGTATCGCGAGGCAGCCAAAAAGCACCGAAAGTCGCCGTCGGAGTCGGGGCTCCGGGTCGCGCCAGATCAGGATGAGCGTCGCTACGGCGACCAAAGTGCCTAATATCCATTGGTGCAGTGGAATCAAAAGCAGGGTGCTCGCAGCAAACCCGATCGCGATGAACCAGCGCCGCGTGGTGAGTGGGAGATTGAGCGATTCCATGAAAGACCAATCACGCAAGCCCGACCCGTCGCGATGTCAATCGAGGAAGCGGATAGAAAATTTGTTCGGGCTTCATTTTAGGGTTGCATCGCAAACCTCAATTTATCATAACGAGCGCCCCCCCGAGCCTATTCTTCGAGTCAGCAGTGGACTGGCTCACGCTGGTTCCCCAGCGGCTGGCGCCCCAGCGTCTTTTTTTTCCTAACTCTCATAGAATCCCCAACCCAATGTTTCACTCTCGGACTTTGAGGGCTGCGTCGTGGGCACTTTGCCTCTTTGCCAGCTCTGCTCTTATCTTTTCTGCCTCGAGTCAGGATCTCGATCTTGACGACCTTGGGATACCTGGTCTTGAAGAATCAGCTCCTGCCCCGGCGAGCAGCTCATCGAGTGACGGGGTCGAAGCTGATGTCGGAGGCAGCGGTGATAGCGGAGCTTCAGCCAGCTCTGGCGAGATGAACCTGCTCGACATGATTAAAGCAGGGGGCTGGTCGATGTGGGTGCTGGGGACTTTCTCAATCGCGGTGATCGGGCTGCTGGTCTACTGCCTGATCGATCTCCAGAAAAAGAACTTCCAACCAGATGGCCTCGTCAACGCGCTCGCCGCAGAGATGGAAGCGGCTAATCTCGAGGGCGCGATGGGGCAGGTCCGCGACGGCTCGACCTGCCTCAGCTCGACCGTTGGGGCGGGGCTCAATCACATCGCCGACTATGGCTACGAGTCACTCGGCACGGATAAGCTGGAGGAGGTGATGGGGGCAGCTGCCAAAAAAACCAATCGTGGTCGCGTCCGCCTCATCAATTACTTTTCGGTGATCTCCCAAGCCGCCCCGATGATGGGCCTGCTCGGGACGGTTTCGGGCATGATCGGAGCCTTCGCCAAGCTCTCCTCCGGCGGCACCGGAGATCCCTCGAAGTTTGCCGGCAGTATTTCGGAGGCTCTCATCACAACTGCCTCGGGTCTCGTCATCGCATTGCCGGCGATTTTCTGTTACTTCTTTTTCCGCGACCGTCTTCAGAGCCTGGTGGCGGAGTGCGACGAGGCGGCCGGTGAATTGATGGCGACGCTTCGCCGATCGGTGATCGCTTATCAAAACGGCGAGCAGGCCTGACGCTGACTAAAAAAGACTCGACCGACTAACATGGCGAAGAAATCCGAGTTGTTCGAAGGCCCCAGCGTCAAGGCTGACCTTTCGCCGATGATCGATCTCGTTTTCCTTCTGCTAATCTTTTTCCTGGTGACCGCTAACATGATCACCTTCCCGAAAGATCCAAGAGTGACCGTCCCGATCGCGAGCGATTCGAAAGTTCCCGAACTGGTCGATGGGCGCATTGTGGTCAACATCCTCAACGACGGCACCATCGTCGATGTCGGTGGCTCGGTCCTGAGCCTCGATCAACTCACGACAACGATGGCTCAGGCCAAAAGCAGCAACAGCAATACCCGCTTGCACCTCCGAGCTGATCAAGGCGTCCCCTATCGTTACATCAAAGAAGTCAGCCGAGCCTCCGCCCGGGGAGGCGTTTCATCCGTCATTTTCTCCACCTACCAAACCAGCAAATAGCTTCATTCAACAGGGTTAGGTGTTCGACCTAACCCTATTAAGTCTGAGGGATCAGCAACCATCCAGAGGCGAACTCCCCGATTTCACATACCTAGATGCCCAACTCGGATCCATTTTCAGACGAAGAAGAACCGGCGATGGATATTTCTCCATTGATCGATGTCGCCTTCTTGCTGCTGATTTATTTCCTCGTCACCACGACACTGCAGAAATCAGAGGCCGACCTCGGTCTCAATCTCCCCGGAGTCGACAGCCCCGACTCCAATGAGACCAAGATCGATCAGATGCTGGTGCGGATCGATCCCGCCGGTGTCGTGATCGTGAACGATGAGGTGACCGACTCGGCTCCGGGTGATCGTGAGCTTCCGAACCTGACCGATCGTCTGACTCGCTACGCGGCCTCGTGTCAAATCGCCAACACGACCCCCCAGGTGATCGTCGACTGCGATGATGCCGCTTTCGGGCAGCGATTTATTGACGTTTTGAACGTGTGCGAAAAAGCCGGCGTTGATAACATCTCCCTTGCTGATTGATGGACCCAGTTGAACAAAGCCTTCTCCAGGCCCTTGAGGCAAATCCCGATGATTGGTCGGTGCGATTGATCATTGCCGAAAAGCAATTTGCCCGCGAGGGCTACGAAGAGGCAGCGGCAACCATCGCCTCGGCCCCGAGTCCACCGCCTGATGATGTCTCTCTGGAAAAGGCCGCCAATCTCGCTGGAGTCAGCGCTACTCCAATTGTCGCCTCCTACGTCCAGAGCCAGCCTTCGAGTGGCTACGGGCACCTCCTGCTCGCGACGCTTGCGGAGCAAGGCGGAGACCTCGATCGCGCGAGGCAGCATTATGAAGTAGCGGCTGCTCTCGGGATGCCGGTCTCGACAGCGGAGGAAGACCCCGTCGGCCTCAGCCAGCCCGAACCAGAGGCTGGCATCTCGATCCCGCCAATCGCGTCACCGTCAGCACCTCCACCTCCAGATGGGGTCGCCGCTCAAGCGGAGTATGACGAGATCGACCTGCTCGCGCCTGTCTCGACTGATCCGCCCAAGAAAAACAGCACCCGGGTAACTGCAATTTTCGTGGCTATCGCGGTCCACCTGATTATCGGGTTGCTGGCCGGCTTGTTGATCATCCTACCGGCGACCAAAGACGAGCCAGAGATCGTCGCCGCTGTGATTGGTCCGCCTGCGGCCAAGATCGAAACGCAGAAAAAGAATGTCGCCCGACAGGTAAAACGATCTACCTCGGCCGCCGCCGCTGCCGCCCCAGTCGCGCAGCTGATGCGGACAAATGCGATGGCCCAATTCTCAGCGCCTGAGGTGACACGGACCAGCACCGGTCCGCTCGGCCTCGGCGAGGGCAACTTCGGATCGGGTGGCTTCGGAGGTACCGGGAGTGGCTTCGGGTCCGGGGCGTCGTTTTTTGGGGGAAGTTCGTCCGGGAGCAACTTCGCATTTGTGCTCGACTACTCTGGCTCAATGAAGCGAAACCAGATCGATCTCATCATCAAGGAGATGGACCGCACCCTCGATGGGCTGAACACTGGCACTCAGTTCCAGATTATCCTCTTCGCGGGTGGGGCGACCTACGCAGTCAAAGGCTGGAAGGTGGACCAGAAGGGGAAAAACAACACCGTGACCGATCCGGACGGGAAGCGCTATCAGTTCGACAGTGTTCGCAACAGTTTCAGCGACTACGATTTCAAAGGAGCCGATTCAAATCTGCCTTCGGAAGAGTGGCAGCCGTCAAATCCTGCTGCTCGACGCGCCGCGATGGAAATCCTGAAACGGCGGGATCTCTTCGTGGGCACAGATTGGCGTTGGCCATTTAAGATGGCGATGAATCTCAGTCCGGCACCGGATGTCGTCTTCTTCATGTCAGATGGCACGGGGGGTGCCAAACCCGATGAAATCATCAAGTATGCGAAAAAGAAGAATGCTCGGGTCCAGATCAATATGTTTGCGATGGAGACCATTGCTGGTGCCAGAGAAATGGCGCAGATCGCCGAGGCGACCGGAGGCATTCACAAAATCATTTTGAGGAGTGGAGAGACGGTCGACGGAGCCGAGGTGTTCACTAACCGCCGGGAGGTTGAGGAACGAATCAGGAAAGGCCGATGAAGTTGCGGATCACAGCACTACTCCTGCTCCTGCTCGCGTTCGTCAGGCTGACGGATGCCCAACAG
>JBCCBR010000350.1:0-4370 GCA_039033935.1 Verrucomicrobiota bacterium | reverse complement strand
TCGATAGCGGGGGTAACGGCAGTAACGGCAGCGGCCCGGGCGGCGATAGCGGGAATATGGTCGATCAGTTCTCCGCCGATGCCCGCTCGGACATTCTCGGCGCGAGCGACGTGGGAGGTGCCTTTGCCGCCTTTACCGGAAGCGCCTTCATCGCAGGGCAGGCCGCGATCCTTCAGATCGACGGCAACGAATTTCAGCTTCAGGCCCCGGCGAGCCTCGATGGGTTTTTCACCGAACCACCGCAGTCTATCGTCGATCAGCTCCGCGATAGCCTCGGGGTGAATTCGTGGACCGAGCTCGCGGCCGCGATCGACTTTGGCGGAGCGAGTATCATCGTCCAGTCGGATGGGCCCTACGCGATTTCTCTCGACGGAGTTCCGCCCGACGAGCTCCTGGCAATCCTGACTGACAGCCTCCTCGTCGACGCGGCGAAAGAACTCCTCGATGCCCTCGAGATTGCCCTAGTCATCCCCTTGACGGCGATGGACGGGCCGGTTTCGATTTTGACGATCTCGGTTCCAGTCGATCCAGAGACCTTGGCACTCCTAGGAAGTCTCCTTGACGACGCAGCATTCTCTGAGTTGACCAGCGCCCTCGATGGCTAAATCTTAGATCCGTCACCCGAAACACATGACAGGCCGATTCATCGGTACTCACCTCCTCTTGGTCGTGGGTATCTCCGCCATTCTGACCCCGCTTGCTTCGGGGCAGAATCGGCCTATCGAGCGCGCTGCTGAGCAGATCATGAGGGTGCTCGGTCTCGATGAGGAGGATGCGATCCCCGATGTGGAGGATCGTCGCGAAGAAGAGGTCAGCGCTCCCCCCGACGCGACGCCGTTCGGTGTCGATCTCCTCGCGATTCGTCTTGTCTCTCATCAGGACAAAGTGACGATGTCTCCCGGTGTCGGCTCGGCCCGCGTCATCATCGACGACGACATACCCGCGCCGGAGGGACTCGACGAGTTGCTGCGGGGATTTCTCGGAGAACCGCTCTCGATGGCGCTCCTTTCCCAGATTGGCAAAGAGATCGTTCTGGCGTGGCGCGAGAGCGACTACCCCCTCGTCGATGTCTACTACCCCGAGCAGAATATCACTGAGGGGAAATTACAGATCGTGGTGCGCGAAGCAGTCCTGGGAGAAAAAAATGTCGAGGGAGCGACCATTTCGCGAGACGACTACCTCCTCGAAAATCTCCGCATCGATCCCGGCGACCGGATCAACAAACGCGTCGTCGCCGCCGATCTCGATTGGTTGAACGAGAACCCGATCCGGCAGGTCAATCTGATTTACGAGCGCGGCGAAGCCGACGGCACCAGCGACATCCTCCTCGATGTGAATGAGGAAAAGCCGATCAGCGCCTATGTTGGTTTCGCGAATACTGGGGTCCAGTTCACCGGCGAAGAAGAATGGTCGTTCGGGATGACATGGAGCAATCCCCTTCGGCTCGAGCATACTCTCGGCTACAATTACACGACTGACCTGGAGTGGGATAATCTGAGTGCTCACTCGGTCTTCTACCGGCACTATCTCCCGTGGCGTCACATTCTGAGCATCTCCGGTGCTTACGTGACCAGCGAAGCAGTCGACCAGTCCGTCACCACGACGACCGGCTTGAGCGAGCAGCTAAGCGTAGACTACCGGATTCCTCTGCCACGACCCGACTTTAACCCCGCGTGGCGGCACTACTTTTCCTTCGGATTTGATTACAAATCGACGAACACCGATCTGATTTTCGGCGGCGTCAATATCTTCGCGAGCAATATCGTCGTGGGACAGTTTCGGGGAGCCTACGAGGTGAGCGTTGTCGACAAACGAGGAGTGACCAATGCCAGCGTCGGCATCGTCGGATCTCCCGGCGATATGTTCGACAACAACGATGACCTCAGCTACGGGCTCGCTCGCATCGACTCCGAGGCGAGCTACTTTTACGCCTTTGCCGACTTCGAGCGTCTTCACCGCCTGCCGGCTGACTTTACCCTGAGACTGAAGGTCAAAGCGCAGGCGTCACCGAACCGGCTTGGCTCGACCGAGCAGATTCTCGCAGGCGGCTACAATACCGTGCGCGGGTTTGATGAGAGCATTATCCGGGGCGACTCTGGACTCATCACCAACCTCGAGTTGATTTCCCCGGCATTTTCGCTCGGCGGTGCTTTCAGCGAGGCGGCAGACGACTCGTTTAATCTCCTCGCGTTTTACGACGCCGCAGCGATGGACATCAGCGAGGCGCTTCCCGTCGAAGTGAGCCAATCGCTCCAGAGTGCTGGCATCGGACTGAACTGCCAATTTGGCGAGCGAGGCTTCGCCCGCGCTGCCTACGGCTGGGCCCTCGACCGTCATGGACTCCTGCGCCCCGACGACGGCGGGAAGTTCCACTTTGGGCTTACCCTCGTCTATTGAGAGTGTCCGACCCAACCCTGTTGAGTGGTCGACCTAACCCTGTTGAGTCGCGGCAGCGACGGTGGCTGATAGCCAAGGGTGCCAACCTCTGGAACACGTCGGGATTATCGCAAAGAGTCGCGGCAGCGACGGTAGCAGCGACCGATCAAAGGTTTGCTGCCGCCCTTGCCGCGCCTTTTGCCCAAGATATCTTCAGTGCAGAGGTTTGCTCGCTAGGTTCGCTTTTCCTCTGACTATCGATTACCATCGCTTTGACGCAGTGCCAAGATGGTTGCGAGTTGCACGCAACATGCTCGTCGGGTAATCTATTTGCATGCAAACGGTTGAAGCAATCGAAGCAGCAGTGGAGCAGTTGGGACGAGATGAGCTCGCGGCTTTCCGAAATTGGTTCACAACTTACGAAGCGGCGATGTGGGATGCTGAAATCGAGCGAGATATCGCAGCAGGGAAACTCGATTCGCTTGCCGATGCGGCGATTCAGGACTTCAAAAGTGGTGCGACTCGTGAGCTTTAGTTCAGTGTGACGGTATCTCGACGTCACGTGACTCCGCTACGTTCGGAAACCCGAAGAACCAGAATCAGCCGCCGACGGGCAATCCGGCGATCATCTTTGCGAGGTTTTTCTCTGCCTCTTCTGGATTCAGATAGAAGCCATTGTAGATCACGGTGCCTTCGCGATCTACGACGACCCACCAGGGAGTTCCGCCGGTTTTGTAGGCGGTGTTGATGTTGTAGACATCAGGCGTTTTGGCGAGATGGCCAAAGGGGATCGTGAGTTTGAACTTTTCCGCCGTAGGCTCCAGCTTCATTTGAGTATTGTCGGCGTAGTCTTCGAAGGGGGTCTGAATCGCGATGAAGCCGACCTCGGGCGAGTCACCGAACTTTTTCACGAGCTTCTGGAGCGTAGGAAAGGCTCGCTCGTGGCAGGCTTCGCAGGTGCTCTGAAACAGGAGCATCACGAGGACCTTGCCTTTGTAGTCAGGGATGCCGATTCGCTCGCGTCCCTCTGGCAGATTGATCCACTCCGTCACTCCCAGCGGCGGCGCTTTTTCGTCTTGGATTCCTTTCTGAGGCTCTTGGGCAGCGGCAGGGAAGAAAATGAGTGTCGTAAGAACGACGACGAAAGGCAGGAGTTTCATAAATTTTAGAGGGAACTTCGGGGAAGAAATTGGCACACTATTGCGGTCTTGCGACGGAAAAGATATTCAGTCATGGTTCAGGCATGAAAACAACCCTTTCTTGTTTCGCAATCGCCCTTTCCTTTCTTACTACGATCCAGGCCGAACATCCTGAGAAGAATGCGGCGGGTTTCGTGGATCTGATCGACGGCGAGGACCTGTCCGCGATCGAGACCGAGGGAAACTGGATTCTTCAGGACGACGGCTCGCTCTATCTCGATCCTCGCGAGGGCGAGAGCGGGTGGAAGCGCTACCACCACTACGTGTGGCTTAAAGAAGCCTACGGTGACTTCGTCTTCGACTTCGAATACAAGCACCCGAAGGGCGGGAACTCCGGATTCTATTTCCGAATTGGCGACAAGTCGAATCCGGTCGACAGCGGCTTTGAAGTGCAAATCCTCGATTCCCTCGGCAAGCCGGATGAAAAAATGGGGCACCATGACAATGGCGGCATTATCAAGACCAAGGGAGCGAGCAAAAATATGACGAAGGAGCCCGGCGAGTGGAATCGCATGACGGTGACGATGCAGGGCAACCAGCTCACAATTGCAACGCACTCACGTACTCGTTCCAGGACCCCCTCCCGACTGTGGTCTTCATGTACTTGACGCCGAGGGGCAACCATTTGTTGCTACCGTGCCTGCGAGAATTGGCTCAAAGAAGCCCAGGCCTCCGGGTGTTGTCATACGCTGTCCCCTTCCCTCGCGACGACATTGTGCCATCTGAAATTCGCAAGATTTCACCCAGTACGCAAGGAGATATCCAGACTCCGCTCTACCTGTACCGTTTCGATTG
>JBCCBR010000349.1:0-4399 GCA_039033935.1 Verrucomicrobiota bacterium | reverse complement strand
TCGTTGCATCGTTTGGACTTCCGCAGGTCTAAATGCTCCTGCTAGTTTAGCGCCACCCGGATGATCATCCGGGGTCAGGTTCATTCATCCCCTTCAGGGATGAAAGGGTAATGGCTGTTCATTATTTCAACAGTCTCCTAACCTTCACTTAGCGCTGTTCGGAGCAGAATTTGCAATTCGTTTTTCTAAGATCAAAAAGGACATCCCTGGGAAGCCTCGCGGATGACCGAAAAATGTAAAGCTTGCTTGACTAAAAGGAAAGCTTCCTTTACAAATCTGGCATGGAAGAACGCAGACTAGAAACGAAAGAGGCGAGGAAACACCGCCGATTCCGGAACGAGTGGCTCGCCGTCAGCTTGGTCTATGTTGCCCTTGGCCTCGGGATGATCTTTCTCGGTGGCAGCTCCGAAACAGCCGATCGGGTCTGGCGAGGAGCGATGTTGGCGGGGCTCCTCGCGATGGTGTCTGTCCAGGTGCGCTGGCATTTTCGAGGTGATGAATGGGAACGGTCGATCGATCTGCGAGCGGCTGGGGTCGGATTTGTGACGAGTTTGGTGGTGAGCGCTGCCTTCTCATTTCTGGGTGCCGAGAGCGGGCAGGTGCAACATGCGGGTTTCGTGATTCTCTTTGCCGGCTTCCTCGCCTTCAGCATCGGAAAACTGGTGTTGGTGAGAGGCTTGTCGGCATGACCAATCGGCTGAAGCAGTTGCGAGCCGACCATGGATGGAGTCAGGCAGAGCTCGCGGAGCGACTCGATGTCAGTCGGCAAACCATCAACGCTCTTGAGAAGGATCGCTATGACCCAAGTCTTCCGCTCGCGTTCAAGCTCGCGCGTCTTTTTGGGTGCCGGATCGAAGATATCTTCACGCCGCCGGATGCGGGTGATGCTCCTGTCGAGGAAATCCGTCCCAATTACGACTGAGCCTTCCGCAAAAGTCTAACCGACTCGTTCCTCGACGAATCCGATTTTCGTATGTCTTCGACTTTCCTGACAACTCACCGCGTGGTATTCGAGCAATGATGATGGTGAATGTTGTGATCGAGCCATTCAGCAACGAAAGGCATCGCGAAGCGGTGGTCGAATTGTGGGCGAGTGTGTTCGCCTACGAATCGCCGCACAATCAACCCGAGCTGGTGATCGATAAAAAGCTCGCGATGGATGATCGGCTTTTCTTTGTAGCGATCTCGGATGACCTCGTCGTCGGAAGCATCATGGCAGGCTACGATGGGCACCGCGGTTGGCTCTATTCCGTGGCGGTGATGCCGGAGTTTCGCGATCGTGGGATCGGCACAGCTCTGGTGAAGGAAGCAGAACAAGCGTTGGCCCGTTTGGGCTGCTTGAAGATCAATCAACAGATCGTTGAGGGCAACGAAGGCGTCGCGAAATTCTACGAGGCTCTCGGCTATGCTCCCGAAGTGCGAGTGAGCATGGGCAAGCGACTGCCCCAGTCCGGATGAAATTATGCAGTGCAGCGACTAATTATCGGTCACGATCTCCGCATCTTCTGCAAAAATGATCGCAGAGACGCCATCCCTTGTTCCGTCTTCTCTGAAAATAGGGGAGAAGGTGATCTCTACGTTCATGATTTCCCCTGATTTGTGAGTCCGCTGATCCTGGATTCTGACACTTTGCTCTTCGTTGCTGGACCAGAAATCTGCGATCTGGTTGTCTGTCAGTGACGGGGAAATCGTTTCGCGGATGCTGCGGCCAATCGCTTCCTCGCGAGTGAATCCAAAAAGTGATTCGGCGCGCGGATTCCACGAATTGATCTTCAGGTCATTGTTAACCCCAACAATCGCTACCACCGCACTGTTGGCAATGCGGGTGAATTGCTTTTCGATCTCGTGCTTTTCGGACTCGGAGATATCAAGGAGGACGAGGACGACGCCGCAAACTTCCTGGAGCGTGTAGTAGGGAATCACCCTCAGGAGCAGGGTGGTCCCGCGATCGTCTCGGATTTTTCTCTCCACCGGATCACCACTGGAAAGGGCGCGGTGCGCTTCGTCGATGAAATCCTGATCTTCGAGATGGTGGGCAAAGTGCTCAATACTGCGTCCTTCGTCTCCGTTGATGAGGTTAAAGATCTCCGCCATCTTTGGAGTGAAGCGTCGGATCTTGAGTCGGGTATCGAGAAAGAGGACCCCGACCTCGGTGGTGGCGAGGAGGGTTTCCATATCGGTCGACAACTCAGTCAGTTCATCGATTTTGCGACGCAGCTCGGCATTGACGGTGTGGATCTCTTCGTTGACCGAGTGGAGTTCTTCGTTGGTGGATTGGAGTTCTTCGTTAGAAGCGACGAGCTCTTCGTTGGTGGCCTGCAACTCTTCGTTGCTGGTCTCCAGCTCCTCGACCGTGGCCTGAAGGTTTTCGCGAGTAAGACCGAGCTCGTCTTCCTACTCGCGGATGTGTCGCTCAGAGACAGTGTTCGCAGAAACCGGGGCCATCGCAGCGGCGTCACCAGCCTCAGCGGATGCTTCGCGGCGCTTCTGCTCCTTCGCCGAGGTCTCCTCAAACAGCACCAGCATGTAGGAAGAACTCTGCAGCGAGAGCCGATGGGGTGCCGGAGAGACGGTTAGCCGGATGTTGAGATTTTTGTCGCCAATGCGGCAGTGGATGAGGGGGAACTCGCTCGGTTCGTTGCTTTGCGAAACCTGGCGGATCGCGACTCGGAGGCTCGCGCGGAGGTCATCCTGTATCGAATCGTGGAGATTCCCGCTGGGTCGCCCGATCGCGACTTTGAGGAATTTTTCGGCCCCCTGAAAGGTGTGCAGAACCGTCCCGCTGGAATCAATCAGAATGGCGGCCGGCATGTAGCGGGCCAGCAAGCTGTCATAGAGCGGGAGGAGATCGGTCGGCCGCAAGGGCGCTGAGTCCGCTCTCGTCGATGTCTGCAAGTCAGTCCGCGGCTGCATCGTCGCGGGCTGGAGTGGGAGTGGGTTGCCAGGTGTCGGGTTGATCAGTTTGACATCGCGGCGTTTGCGGAAAACGCGCCAGTGTCGATCGATGTCGTCGAACTCGTGGTCATACTCCCCGAGGTGCTCGCTCGGTCCGATAAAGAGATAGCCATCTTTGCGGAGGCCGAAATGAAGCAGGGAAATCGCTCTCATCTGGGTCTGAGGCCGCAGGTAGATGAGGAGGTTGCGGCAGGTGACCAGATCGATGCGGGTGAAGGGCGCTGATTTGATGATGTCGTGGTGGGCAAAGTAGACTACTTTGCGAATCTCCTCGACGACGCGGTAGCCTTCCGGGACTTTCTCAAACCATCGCTCGAAACGTGCTTCGCTGACGTGGCGCAAGTTGTCCTTCAGGTAGATCGCTTTTCCTGCTTGGTGAATCGAATCGCGATGAACATCAGTCGCGAAGATTTTGACGGAGATATCTCGGTCTGCGATCGCCTCTCGGAGGAGGATCGCGAGAGAGTAGGGCTCTTCACCAGTGGCACAGCCTGCCACCCAGACTCTGATTTCGCGCCTTTCTTCGAGCGCGGTCGCGACTAGCTCGGGGACGACCCGGCGCGCCAGAAATTCGTAGGCCTCGGGGTCGCGGAAAAATTCGGTGACTCCAATGAGGAGATCCTGATAGAGCGCGGTGACCTCGTCACGGTCGCTCGCGAGCCGATCGACGTAGGCATCCTGATTGAGGTTGAGAAGATTGAGCCGTCGCTCGATTCTGCGGCGCACGGTCGCCGGCTTGTAGAGCTTGAAATCGATGTCGTGCTCGATCCGGAGCAGATCGAGGATTCTGAAGGTGTTCTGCTTCCAGTCGGTCGGTCGAGAGTAGCGTTCCAGCAGCGTATCGAGGGTCGAACCTTTGGCGTAGTCAGTGATCGCGGTGCCCATCTCGGATGGCTCGAGGATGAGATCGACCTCTCCGGTATCGATCGCGTGGGTCGGCATTGCTTCGAAACGAGCGGAGTCGGGATCCTGACTGATAACGAGACCACCGGCCTGATGGACTTCGACGAGGCCTTTGGAACCATCACTCCCCGATCCTGACAAGACCACCGCAACTGACTTCTCGAGGTGCTCCTTAGCTATCGACTCAAAAAAGTGGTCGATCGACATCGGAGCACCGCCGCGGCTTTTCTCTGTGAGAATGAGGCGATTTCCCTGAACCGCGATTTCGTGGCGGGGCGGGAGAATGTTGACCGAGTTCGGAAGAAGAAGTTGATCGTCCTCGGCTTGGCGCACCACGATGTCGGTGCAACGTGCCAAGAGCGTGTCCATTTTTGACTCGTAGTCAGGCGAAAGATGCTGGACGACGATAAACGCAGCACCTGAATCACCGGGAATGCCTCCAAAAAATTGCTCTAGTGGTTCGAGGCCACCAGCAGATGCGCCCACGCCGACGTAGAGGGTCGGGAGGGGCTCGCTCTGAGATTCGTCGTGAGAGCTCTGG
>JBCCBR010000348.1:0-4404 GCA_039033935.1 Verrucomicrobiota bacterium | reverse complement strand
TCACTGCAATGCCGAAATCGGGGCAGGAGATGGATCAGTGTGGTGCGTCGATCTGTTTGGGTGTTGACCGATTGAATCGTTGGAAAGAGGAGACCATCGACCAGCACGAGGCGCCCCTCATTGGGGAAAGACAGCCGACGAGTCGGACCAACAAAAAGCAGGCGGCTCTGGAATCGAATCTCCTGGTTCTCGGTCAGCCTGATCTTTCCAAGAGTTCGTGCGCGAAGCCAGTTCCCGCCGCGTCGCGCGAGGAAGCACTTTACTTGGTCAGGCTGGAGCTTGGATTTCCAGAAGATGCCTCGGAAGAGATCCCACGAAATGAGACTCCCGTAAAGGGTGAGACGAAATGCGGCTGGTGCGAGCAAGGCACAGACAATGATAATGATACCTGACAGAATCGCAGCGAGCACTGGGCTGACAAGATAAAGCAGCGCAATCGAGAAAATGAGCGCGGTTCGGAGTATCTTGAGCAGGGCATCAATCAGACCGAAAGGGGAGAGCAGAATCAGCACATTGATCGTGTGGCTCACCATCCAGACGATGAGGAAACCAATGATTGCCAGTGGCGTGACAAACCAGCCGACTTCCACGAAAGCGAGATGAGCCGTGGCAAAACCTTGCTCTGCCAGAGTCGCTCCTGCTTCTCGCGTTGAGGCAGAGAGATGAGCTGAATATTGCTCGACCAGAAAAGGGACAAAGGCACCGCTCGCAATCAGCGCGCTGGCTTTGTTTTCAAATATCTCAAGCAGGTCGAGGGGTTTTTTGAGGAAGGCGGGGAGGATGGACCCGATCGAATCTTTGAAAAAGCAAATCCCTAGCACAGCCATCCCGATACCCCAGAAAATGGGGTGGCAGATCCAGGGGAGCTCATCCCGCAACTCCGGTGCAGTCCGAAAATAAGTCCAAGCGCCAATGCCCGAAACCCCAAGTAGCGGAGAGATCGCGACACCGGTCAGCTGAGAAATCCCTTCGGCAAGTCCGACGCCAGGGAGATGGCTCTCGCCGTCGTTTACCCCCAATTGTTCGATAAACGTTTCAATGTCCGAGGTGCGACTTTCGACCTGCGACACCGCAGAGATAGGGCTGAGAATGGCGAGCGCGAGGAAGACGGAAACAATAGCTTTCATGGGTCCCTCCCAAGAGGGTAGAAAAGCGGCCGCGGGAAATCAATCAGTTTGCTGCTCTGATGAGCGCAATCCCAGTTTCGATAAGCAGGTTGCTGGGTCGGTTTGATTGCATCGCTGTAGAAGATTGAGCCGAGGCGGGTCTTCGAGTCTGACCCGACGTTTCTTCGCTCGCATGGGCAGTGGAGAATCGAGTTTATGATTCGGCTCGCGAAGAATCACCTAATTTCGTTTTCTGGCGGGCTCAGCCCGCCATTGATCAATGCCCCTCACAATTCCGTCGCTGCAGAATCATTTCACCTCGGCCTGAAAGCCCGTGAGGAGCCCGAAAAACCACATGCGCCCTTTCATCCAAAGGACTAAATCTCTCCATGCTTGAAATCTACGGGACGATTGCGGTCTCACTGATGGTCATTTTTTACGCGTTGGAGAAACGCTCACGACATTACATCGCGGCTTTTGGAGTGGCTTGCCTGCTGTGCGCGGCCTATGGCCTTGGGATTCAGTCTTACCCTTTTGCCTGTGTCGAGACGGTTTGGGCTGGTATCGCGTTCCGTCGTTGGTTCAAGACAGGTCGTGAGAATCAGGATTCGAGAGCTTCGGTCTGAGATTCGGAGTGGAGCGGACTCTCCTGCGGCGCGGAAGGCTGAAACGGTTTTCGACATCCCTGTTTCCCGAAATCGCCTCACGCCATGATCGGCTCCTCCCCCTCGACGATCGCACGGTGGAGAACGCGGTTGCCGCGAACCTGACTGTGGTCGGCGCGGTGGAGGGTGCATCGATTGTCCCAGACGACGAGGTCGCCGTCCTTCCAGTGGTGACGAAGGAGGTGGGTCTCTTCGATTGAATGCTCGAAAAACTGCTCGATCCAATTCTCTGCACTACTTTCGTCGGATGGATAGGCGGAGCCTTTGATGGCGATGCAACGCTCCGGAGTTGAGAGGAAGAGGGTGGTCCTGCCGGTATCGGGATGACGTCGAAAGAGCGGATGCCAGCTCTCTGACTCATCGTCGCTGTCGAGAGTGACTCCGGTAGCCTGATGGAGAACGGTTGCCGTAGCAAAGCGCTCTCGGATTTCATCGCTGAGTCTTTCGTAGGCGAGATACTGATCAGTGAAGAGGGTCTCCCCACCTCCTTCTGGGATAGTGACAGCGCGAAGCGCGGTGAAAGAGGGCGGGCAGCGCACGTAGCTGGTGTCGGTGTGGAAGACACTGCGCGGCTTCTTTTTGCGGCCGACGTTGGAGACGAGATTGAGGCCGGGATAGTCAGGCACGGCCGCCATCCCTTTGGTGAAGGTGAGGGGCCCGAATTCGCTGAGGAAGCGCTGAAACTGACTGTCATCGATTTGCTGGTCACGGATCACCAAGACGCCATGACGGCAAGCGAGCTTTCTGAATTCATGCAACTCCCCTTCCGAAGCGGCCGTGACATTTACTCCGGCTGCCTCCACTCCAAATGGCTCCAATGGTTTGACCTGCATGGCTTTGGTAACGTCAGAGAGTGGAAGGATGAGGCAAGAGCGAGCAAATCTCCCAACTTAATCTGACGCAATCATTGGGCTGCAGCGTAGACCTGGCGATGCATAATCCCTCAGCTATACTTTTTGGCGCGATCGGTTCGGTAGTGGAGTCATCCGAGCTTCAGTATCAGTCTTTCATTGCTGCATTCCGGGATGCAGGGCTCGACTGGGTCTGGGAGCGGGAGGCCTACAAAGAAATGCTAAGGAAACCGGGTGGGCTCGAACGGATTCGGCAGTATGCAATCAGCAAAGGCGATCAGATTGATCCGGAGGCGATTTACGCGGGAAAAAACGAGCACTTCCACCGTGGCTTGCGTGAAAATCCGCCCGCCCTGCGGCAGGGTGTGGCTGATGTGATCGAGCATTGTCGGGCGGCTGGGAAACCACTCGGCTTTGTCACAACGACGACACGGTCGACCCTCAACACTCTTTTCGAAGTAATTGATGGGATCAGTGCGGAAGACTTTTCGTTCATCGGCGACCGCACCCTTGTTGACAAGGGAAAGCCGGCTCCGGACATTTACCAACTGGCTCTACGGGAAATCGGTTTTGATGCGAAACGAAATGAAGTGCTCGCTATCGAGGACTCCCCGTCGAGCCGAACCTCAGCGATCGATGCCGGGCTCGCCTGCGTTTTCTTTCCCGGGGCTTACATTCTCGACCGGCCTGACGAGGTTGAGGCGGTCAGCAACCTTACCGATGTGATATCAGTGTGAGTCATGCGATCAGGCTGCTGCTTCAGGTGTCTGATTTTCTTGCTGCGGCTCGCGTCCAGAGGCGTGCTGCTTCGTCTGCTAGGCTGATGCCATCGGCAGCGAGCATCCGCGAGATCATGCTGATGGTGCCGAAAGCCCAGAAGAGACCCGCCTCGATCACACTGGGTTGGCCGGTCTCACGGTCGACCCGGAAATCCCAGAG
This sequence comes from Verrucomicrobiota bacterium, assembly GCA_039033935.1. Lineage (GTDB taxonomy): Bacteria > Verrucomicrobiota > Verrucomicrobiia > Verrucomicrobiales > DEV007 > Arctic95D-9. The sequence continues at coordinate 843 of JBCCBR010000348.1, read as the reverse complement.
CGAGAAATCTCGACACCCGAGCGCTCGGTGGCTCGCCTGACTCTGACGGGCGATTTCGCGGTGGAGCGAGTCGCTCAAATCGGCTGGGCAGCGAGCCGGCACTTCTTCGCTGGTCGTCTGGCTGATGGGGCGTCCGGTGTTGGGATCGGTATCGAGTTTGTGCCGCGAGAGGCGGATCGGCGTCTCTAGGCTGACGCCATATTCGATCATGGCCGGGACGTAGAGTTCGCCGTTTTCGGACTCGATCACACAGGTCCTGATTTCTGATCCTGCGATATATTCTTCAATTAGGAGGCGATCGTCGTATGCCCAACCGGCTTCGAGTGCCTCTTCCAGTCCCTCGGCCGAATCGACGAGCGAAAGACCCAGTGAATTGTCTTCGGAAACAGGTTTTACGATGCAGGGATAGGTGTCGACCCTGGCAGCGATGGAGTCGACCGACTGGTGTCGCATCACAACCTCACCTTTTGGAACCGACACTCCCGCCGCCGCGAGTCTTGCCTTGGTCAGGGCTTTGTCCGTCGCGATTGTCTGGACGGTAGCGGAGGAGCCGACCAGAGGTAGTCTAAGGATATCTTCGAAGAATGCCCGAAAGGCAGCAACCCCACGCCGGCAAAACAGGTGATTGACTCCGACGTCGGATGCTGTGGCGATCTCAGCTACATCGGCAATACTGTGGACCGCTGCAAGGGTATCAAGTGACTTTCCGCTATACCATTTTTGATCGGGATCGATCACCAGAAAGCTGCCCTCAAAACCATCTGCCGCGATTACTTTTGATGCATAGAGCAGAGAGAGATCATGATAGTAGCGATTGGTGGGAGAACCACAGATGTGAAGGAC
>JBCCBR010000347.1:0-4406 GCA_039033935.1 Verrucomicrobiota bacterium | reverse complement strand
TGAGATTGCTGAAAAACTCGCTGGCTTTCCCCTGATCTGAGGGCCTCTCGATCCGCTGCAGCTCTCGCTTTTTGCTTCGTCGTTCTCGAAACGCTGTGGTAAGCTAATCCGTTAAAGCGAATTTTTAGTATGCCGAGAAGAGCAAGTTCTGGAGTAAACGTCGGGCAAATTGCCGGAATAGGAATTGCCGTCCTTGGATTCCTTGTGATAGCGGCGCTGCTGATCAAAGTCGTCGCGGGAGATCTACTGGGCGGCTCTGGGAGTGGATCGAGTGGTTCGGTTTCGAGTGCGGCACCGCTCGAGCTCGAAACCTACCGGACCAATGGCAACAGCCTCCGTGGTAATGTCTATCGGATTGAGGGCCGGGTTGAAGAGACACTCCGATGGACTCCTGACCGGGGGCGCCTCATCAGTTTTGAAGCGAGTGATGGCATTGCGACCGTCCCGGTCCCGGTCCGCGTCCCCGAGACCTTCAGTCATATAAATATCGAGCGGGGCAGTGAAATGGAGATGACGGTTCGGGTCGAGCGAGATGGTCTCCTCATCGCCGAGGCGATCGAATGAAGTAATCCCATCATTTTCTCTCCATCATTGCTGTCGGACCCTCTATCCATTCCTTGCTGACCCTTCCAAAGCCTTCATGAAACCCTCAAAAATCCTCGTCGGTCTCTCCGCTCTGGCGCTCGCCACGCCGCCTCTTTTCTCCCAGATTTACACGCCTCCGCAGCAACCTGGCGGCGGGGGAGGCTCGAGCCAGCCCCAGCAGAACACTACCGTGGTGCAACAAAGCGGCGGGAATCAGTCGAGCGGAAATCAACGAGTCCTCGGCAACGATGCGCCCTACCTCGATCCGACCACCAACGTCTTCAGCTTTGATGGGAAAAGCTTCAATGTGGCCGACAATGCCGTGTTCCGCGCTCGATTCGAAAAGTTCCTCAATTCCGCCGAGGCGACCTCGCAGCAGGATCTTGCCTACCGCAAGGTGATGCGCGAAATCCTTGATGCGCTCTCGCCTCACAATCGAGAGCCAGAGAAGTTTCAGCGGGCCGTCGCAATGCTTCAGTTGGCTGCGTCTTTTCCTCAGGATGCACGTCTCTCCGAGTCTCTCTCCAACGCGGTCTACCGAGTCTACCTGTCTTCCCGGAATCAGGCACAACTGCAGCAACTCAATGCAGAGCTGGATCGCCAGCGGAGGCGGCTCGACTGGAACTACGACCAGTGGAAAGATGCCGGTCGCCGCGAGCGAAAATTGAGCGACGATCCCAATGAATCTGAGAATGAAGCACTCGATCCAACAAACGCGGGCCACATCCAGCGCTACGTCCAGCGTATCGCCGAAGTCGAGGCCAATCGCGTCGCCAATGCGGCGAAGATCGAGCTAACCGAGGTCGAGGCGAAGCTTGAATTTCAGGCGCTGATCGTCCAGTTCTTCGCCCAGCGCCGATTTGAGCACGTCATCATGGCGGCCCGCTACTACACCGAATTTTTTCAGGACGGAGCGGGACGACTCGAGTTTCAAGAGGGCTCAGAGGTGGAACAGACCTTCGGGAAAATGATCGGCTTTAACCCGACGATCACGACCCTTGACTCTTTTGCCAACGAGGCGATCCGCGACGTTGGTCAGCAGGTCGAGTCCTTTGGCTATCTTCTCACTCGTGGCGAGATCGACGGGGCGACCCGGCAACTGCAGCAGGCATTCATGACCGGGGAATACCTTCCCTCCGTCCAGGCGATCCCGCGGGAGAAGAAGCGGCAGGTGCTTGACTACGCCCGAGACAGCTTTCAACTCGTCAACGCGCTCGAGGTGAAAGACTACACTCTCGCTGAAGAGTTGGTCCTGAGGATGAAGGATGCCGCGTCTGATTTCGACTATTCGAAACCGATGGCCGCAATTCAGACCGCCCGGCTTAGCAGCAATATGCGGATCCGCACCGCGAAAAACGCTGCCCTGCAGGGCGATCAAGAGGGGTACGCCGCCAACATTCAGGCGGCGGCTGAGATCTGGCCGATGAATCCCCAGCTGACCGAGCAGTTCGACATCATTTCCGATAATGCTGACGTCGCCCTTCAGGCCAAACTGGAATTTGACCGCCTTCTCGGGACGCAGAGCTACCGCCAGATTTTTAACAGCCGGGCCCGCTTTATCGCGGCGACCATTGATGACCCAGAGCGCCAAGCCGCGCTGGAACAGGTGGTGACAAATATCACCGAAATCGAAGGCACCATGAAGCAGGCCGACGCGCTCCTCAAGGCGGGCAGCCCGCACGCAGCCTGGGAAATTACGGAAGAGATCTTCCAGAAATTCCCCGACGACGTCGCTCTGAGCGCCAAGCGTGCTGATCTCTCAACCGAGGTTGCCGATTTCGTTAAAGCTCTCAAAACCGCTGAGAATCTCGAGGAACGTCGCCAGCACGGATCCAGTCTCGCCTGGTTCCTCACCGCGCGGCGAATTTTCCCGCAGAGTGATTTCGCGGCTGATGGCATCAGTCGCCTGGTCGAGCAAATTTTGCCGGAGGATCTAGCCCTCGACGAAACTGCCGATCTGGGCAGTTCTTTCGACTCGAACGAGTTGTGAGGCAGAGCGAGTTTCTGATCGTTTTTCTTCTGGGGAGAGCTTCTTCGAAAGCCCCCAGAAGCGCCGCTAACGTTAATCGGGCCGCAAAATTAGAGAAAAATCGCAGCTCTCGATTGACTAAAGGCGAATTGTTTCGACTCTATGGGGCGGATTACTCGTCTCGCCATGCAGCGCTCAACACTCCTTCGCCTTACCTTCCCGTTTCTCCTATCCCTGGCTGTCCTCGGCTCTTCTTGCACCGTTGAGGAGCAGACCGCCCTTTTCAGTTCGGGCGCCAGAACTGGTGAGACGAAGAAAAAAATCGAGACGACCGAGGGGGAAACCAAGTCATTCGCCGAGCGGATGGCAGAGGCAAGGGCTGCTCGGGAAGAGGCTCGGGCGGAAGCCGAGAAAAAGCGTGAAGCCGAGGCCGCCGTGCGCGAAAAGGCGGAGGCGAAAGCAAAGCGTGAAGCTGAAGCCGCCAAGCGCAAGGAGGATGAGGCTGCTGAGAAGCTGCGAATTGCTCGCGAGAAGAAAGAGGCCGAAGAGGCTGCAGCTCGGCTTGCCGAGAAGAAGCGCCTCGAGGCTGAGCGCGAACAAGCGAGGATTGCTGCTCGGGAGAAAGCCGAGGCAGATCGTGCCGAGCGAGATCGATTGGCTGCTGAGGCGAGGGCTCAGCGCGAGCGTCAGCGAGCTGCATCCGGAGGCTCCTCCGGTGGAGGATTGTTTGCGTCGCTTTTCTCAGGAGGGAGCAGTTCGACGAGGCAATATCAGAGTGAAGGCCACCACGTTTACATCAATCATCGTCTCCTCGCGGCGCTTGGTCCCGAAAATTCGCGGATCGAAGTCGACTTGTCCGATCAGCGTGCCCGCATCTACAAAGGGGACGATCTGGTCATTGAGACCCAAATTTCGACCGGAAAATCCGGCCACACGACTCCCACAGGGAGCTTTCGGATTTCCGAGAAAAAAGTGGATAAGCGTTCCACGATCTACGGCCGCTGGGTCAACAGCTCAGGTTCGACTGTCGCGAGTAGCGGAAACAGCCGCTCTCGCCCAAGGGGTGGGTCCCAGTTTATTGGAGCTGAGATGCCTTATTGGATGAGGATCAACGGCGGGATCGGGATGCACGTCGGTTTTGTCCCTGACTACCCCGCAAGTCATGGATGCATTCGCGTCCCCAGCGCGGTCCAGCCGCTGATTTTCTCGAAGGTCGGCGTTGGAACAAAGGTGACCGTGCGCTACTAGCGCCTCCCGTTCGCCTCCTCCCGATCTGTCGTCGCCAGTGCCCTTTAGTTTGGGTTCACAGACTTGGCGAGGAGAGCCCTCCAGATGTAGGCGCCGTCTCGTTGCGATGACAGGATTCGCTTTTACTGGGTCGATATTCAGGTAGCCTACTCAAATTCCCCGCAGTCTTTGTTTTGGAAAAAAGCACCCGAGCCCTCAAACTCGGCGTGAACATTGATCACGTCGCTACTCTCCGCCAGGCGCGCTATGCCCCGATGCCAGATGTCGCCCAGGCGGAGCCGAGCGTGCTCGCGGCCGCCCACGAAGTCGAAGCGGCGGGAGCCGATTCGATCACGGTTCACTTGAGGCTCGATCGGCGGCACATTCAGGATCGCGATGTCTTTGAATTGCGAGAGAAAATTCATACCGAGCTGAACCTCGAGATGGGAAATACTCCGGAGATTCTCGCGATCGCGCTGGAGGTCAAACCGACCTTTGCCTGTCTCGTCCCCGAAAACCGACGCGAAATCACGACTGAAGGAGGGCTCAATGTAGCGAACGCCGATACCTCCCTCGCAAGAACGATCGCAGCATTGCAGGGGATCGGGACCCGAGTCAGCCTATT
>JBCCBR010000346.1:0-4408 GCA_039033935.1 Verrucomicrobiota bacterium | reverse complement strand
TTTGAGCAAAACCAAGAAATTTACGGTAAATGCGCTCGTCCTAATGGTCATGGTCACAACTACCATCTAGAAGTTACCGTAGCTGGAGAAATTGATTCCCGTACAGGAATGTTGGTAGATTTGGGTGTCGAGTGCTGCCATCTGGGCCGAGGGATGGATTTCCTTGCGGGAAAAGGCCGATGGATCCGAATCGGCTGCTGCGGCTACGAGAGTCAGCTGCACGCTGTCTGGATTGTAGACAGCGAGGAGATCGAGGTCTGGAAGGTTGTCGGCTACGGTGGCAAATTCGCCCGTCACGCCGCCCGTCGCCGTGATCGCCGTCCACGTCGAGGCGGTCAGGGGCGTCGTCAGCGGGTTAAGTGCCGCGTTCAGACTGGTTCCATTCCCCGAGATCGTCGTCGTGCCGGTCACGTTGAGGAGATCGCCCGAGCCATCCGGACGAATGTCCAGCGCACGGTTCGAACCCGGATTGAAAGCGGCATTGCCATTGACGGTGATCGTGCCAACCCCGTTGCCCGGTGCGATGGTTGACCCACTGTTGGCGGTGAGGCCGCCAAAGGTGGCGTCACCCGTCACGACACCGCCATTGGCGACGAAAGCGGCAGCGGTCCCGTTCGAAAAGGTCCAGGTGCCGCTGTTGACCTCGAAAACTTCGAATTCTCGATACTGCTGAGTATTCCCTCCGGTATCGATGCTGCTGAGGTCAAAATTGCCGCTGCCGGAACCGCCGAAGCGAAGTGTGTCTGTGCCCGCGTCGGCGCGCACGATACCTGTCATCCCAAAACCGGGTTGCAGCTCGAGGATGTCATTGAAGTTGCCTGCGGCAAATTGGATCGCACCCCCTCCGCCACCGATGACAGAGCCTGCGACCGTCACCTGGGACGCACCCGACGTGATCTCAATGCCCCGATCCGTGCCACCCGCTCCGATGCTCTGCACCGTGCCGCCTTGCAGGATCGAGATCATGGTTCCTCCACCGGGCGAATTCGATAAGATGCCGTCGGCTCCACTTACGACGCCACCATCGATGGTGAGCTGGACCATCCCCGAGGGTGTGCTCGCAAAGATCCCCTGATCTGAGGCCAAAATGCTTCCCGTGGACGAGATGGTCACGTCGCCGGACGTTCCGAGTAAGGTGGAGATTCCAGTATCGGCAGTGATATCGCCGGTGGAGGTAATCTGGATTGGGCCGATGTCGTGGCCCGTCTGGATCCCGAACGAATTGATATCGCCGCTAGCGCTGATGTTTCCGATCGAAACAATGGAGACGCTCCGGGCAGTAACGAGCCCGAGAAACTCGTTCGCCTGGATGCCGCTGGCAATCGATCCGCCGTTGACGGTGATATCTCCCATCGAGAAAACCTCGACCTGACCGGCGTTGGTGACCGCTGCGCGGATGCCGGCCGGCCGCGTCGGCGGGGCGGGAAACACCGGGATGGGGGACGTGACGGTAATGTTGCCGGTAGAGCGAATCGTCACGTTTCCAGCGTCACCCACGAGACCATTGATCCCGAGACCGTTGGACGTGATGTTTCCCTGAGAGGTGATGATGACATTGCCATTGCCAGTAACGTTTCCAAGGATTCCATTTCCCAGGCCCGCCATGAGGTCGCCCGTGGAGTCGATCGTGATATTGCCATCGCCGGTGACGGTGGCGTCGATGACATCGGCAAGTAGGCCGCTCGCGCTGCCTTGAAACACTCCCAGGTCCATCGTGATGAAGATGTTGCTGTTCAGCGTGTTGAAACTGACGGCGTCGGCAGCTCCCGTATTCCCGAGATTTTGATTGAGGGAGTTAATGAGGAGCGTGTCGACCGTCGGGCCGTCGATATCGAGGCCCGCAGACAAATCACCGGTCGCAGTCACCGTGGTGCCATCGACGACGACCGTGCCACTGGAGGGAGGCGCTACGATTTGTGCGTGAGCCGTGGCCGCACCGAACAACAGGACCAAGACGAGATGCCTTGGTCGGCGGACCTGGGGGACTCCAAACCACAGTGCCATACGGCTGTTGTCTCTTTCGTCCGCGGCGGGAATCAAAACCGCTCACGGACTCTAGTGAAGGTGCTTCGGAAAACCGAACAGTCAAATCTCGCTGGCAACGTGACCAACAAGGCTGGCAGTCATTTGCGGCACCCTACCAATACCCGGGCCTGAAAGCGGCCGAAGCGGAAAGAAATCCGGGCGGTGTTCGAGAGGGCATTAGAGGGGCGGGCGCAGTGAACAGGGATTCGGACAGAGCTTTGAGAATTGTCCTGACCCATGTTCCAAGTCACTCGAGCGCATCTCCATACTTTTCTTTGAAAATGCTCACCGGATCCCAATCCGGGCGCTCATACAGTTTCTGTTGTCGCTCGATTCTTGCGTTCGGGTAGAAGTCGAAAATTTCGCCTTCTCCGAGAATGGTGGGATCCTCCTGGGCCTTGAGTCCTTCCTCGAGTCGTCTCCAGAGTGCAGCTTTCGTCTCCGCGTATTCGGGGTCGTCAGCGAGGTTGTTGACGCAATCCGGATCATTGATCATGTCGTAGAGCTCCTCCTCGGGCCGCTTTCCGAAGGCCATTTCGAAATACTGGTATTCGTCGTCAGCCGGAGAAAGCTCTGTCAGGTAGGTTTTGGTGGGGGATTTGTCCGTGTTCGGGAAATCAAACTCAGGGTTGCCTACTGGCCAGCGATGAGGCTGAAAGTTTCGGACGTAGAGAAATTCATCGGTTCGAATCGCCCTCGCAGGGTAGGAGACGGAGAGAAGCTCCCCGTCGGTTCTCCCGATGTCATGACGCTCTTTCCCCAGCAAGGTGTGATCTCGCTCCGGGTCGAGACGTCCCGACTCGGGTGAGAGCAGTTGCGACACAAAACTTTCGCCGGTCATCTGTTCAGGAGCTTCCACTCCAGCAAGCTCGAGCAGAGTCGGGGCGAGGTCAGGAAAGGTGATGAAATCGGTCACCGTTCGCCCCGGCGTGATCGCCGCATCCCAGCGAACCGCAAAAGGAACGTGGAAGCCGTCATCGTAGATCTGACCTTTGACGCGGGGAAACGGCATCCCATGATCGGAGGTCGCAATGATGAGCGTGTTCTCCAGCTGGCCGCGGGCTTCGAGATGCGCGATCGCTCTCGCGATGTGTGTGTCGAACCACTCGACCTCGATGGCATAGTCGGCGAGATCTCCGCGGATGGTTGGATTGTCAGGGTAGTAATCCGGAACGGTGACGTCATCAAGATTCCGTCCATCCAGCTTCCAGTTGTCGAGGCCATACCCCCGATGCGGTTCCTTGGTGCCGAGCCAGAAGCAGAAGGGTTTTCCTTCAGGAACCTGTTCGAGGAAGGCTTCAAAATTGCCGGCGTAGTCGACATCGCTAATCCCTTTGTAGGGCGGTTTGGCTTTCCTTTCGTTGAAGGGATGCCCGGCTGGATTGATGGAATCGGGAGCGCGGCCGACATCGATTCCCTTCCAGATTCCTGGGCCCCATCCTTTGCCGGTGTAGCCAATCTCATAGCCTTCCTCCTCGAGCAGGAAAGGATAAAAGAGCCACTTGTCTGAAAGGAAGGGATTGTGATTGCAAGCTTCCTCGAGTTGCCACGAATAGAGGCCGGTGAGAAGACAGGCGCGAGCCGGAGCGCATTTCGGATTGCAGTTGTAGGCTTCGGTAAAGACTACGCCTTTTTCAGCAATCGAATCGAACCCAGGAGTTTTTACATAGGTACTGCCATAGACACCCATGCTATCCCGCGACGCATCATCGGCGATGATAAACAGGATGTTGGGCCTTTCGTCCGCTGCCACCTCCAGGCAGGGGAAGAGTAGCGTGATGAGAATCAGGTAGCGTAGCCTCTGCATAGGAGGGGACGTAGCGAAGTTCTGACGCGGCGGCAACTCCCTGATCAGGGCTGACGCCTTTTGCGTCGTGGAAGCGGCCGAAGGGAAAAGAGTTTCGGGCGATGGTGGAGAAGATGTTGCGAGGCCGGGTATGAGTCAAGAATTGTCGCATGACCCGGTAGGCCGCTCTTAATCTCGATAAGTGCTTAGTCAGCGAAAATTGAGTTTCCTAAAGCTCCTCTTGAACGCTGATCGAGATCCGCGCTAGCGGCCGATTCGGCCTTTGGCTTTATCGAAGAGAGCGTCCATTGAACGTGTGCTGAATTCCCCTTTTTCCGATTTGCTCGAAACCTTCTTGGACGGCTACTTTGAGATTCTGATTGGCCGTCGTTTCTTTGAGAAGGTTCTCGAAGTAACTAGACATTGTTCGGGAAGACCATTTCGCGCCAGAGTTCGAAGGTCAACAGCATCCAGAGTCTTATGCCATATCGGCCGCGAGCATTCTCGGTATCATATCGGAGTAACTGCGCGACGCGATCGGGATTAAAGATACCGCCCTCTTTGATGCGGTTTTGATTAAGCAGTTCGCGGGCATAT
>JBCCBR010000345.1:0-4412 GCA_039033935.1 Verrucomicrobiota bacterium | reverse complement strand
GATCAGACGTCAAATGCAGCAAAGTGTTAACAAGAGTGATAACCTAAAAGAGATGCTGAAAAAATCTCACATAAGCCTGTATTGTTGCCTGCTCGCCATAGGCTGCGCGCCACAATATATAGAGACAACAGTCCCTCGTCGATCACGAGAGCCAGCCGCGGCTCTGTGTGGCTACGTTACTACCTTTCCGTGATCAAGAGCCGGACTGGGACGGCTTTGAAAGGAGCATCCAGTGGATGATCGACTCGGCTGAGGCAAGCGGAGTCGAAATCGCTTTTGTCCTCAATGCCGATACTGGCTACATCTTCGATCTCAGTTTGGAAATGTATGCCGAGGTGATCCGGCGCTTTCGAGCAGCCTTTCCAGAGCCAACCATCATCTGTGGAACGACTGCGGTAGGAGCGACGGGAGACCGCTTCGATCCTTCTTACTACCGCCCTCACTTCGACACCGCTCAGCAATTCGAAAACGTCGAGGTCATGATCATGACTTCTCGGCAGCTCAGCGCACTCAATCCGGAGGCTAAGCGAGACGCCTACTTTGCTCTGGCGGAAGAGTTGCGGGTCCCAGGAATTGTTCACGCACTCGAGCCAGCCTTCGTGCCGTGGGCAAAGCCGTTCGAGCCTTGGCTGCTCCACCAACTCGCGATGCATCCGACCTTTGTCGGCGGGAAAATCTCTACCCTCGACGAACCCCATTTTCTCTACTGGGCCGCGATGTGTCGTGATCTGAATCTGGATTTCCAGCCTCACAGCGGAGACGACTTCGGTATTGCCACCGCGATCCGCCTCGGCCTCCCACTTTTGATCGGCGCGGGTGTATCGGCTTGTCCACTGATTTGCGAAGCGAAACGTTTGTGGACAAAGCGACCTTTCGATCCGCGGGTCTACAAACTATTCGAAGCCATTCAGTCCCTTGAGGACTCGGTCTTCCGCCTTGATGCGACTGGAAGTGCCGCAGCCTACAAGCACAGCACGGCGCATGTTCTGAAAATCCTCGGCCTAATTGACCAAGCTGAAATTCACCCCAACTGCAGTGATCAGCGCGGTGACGATGAGAATGGGCGAATGGAGGACGCTTTGATCCGGCCTTTCCGCATCGCCGAGCGTCTCGGTATCGACCTTTTCCGACCGGGAATGAACCGATGAAGGATTTCTCCAAGCTCTGTATCCACACGATCACGACCCGAGACTGGTCAATCGAAGAGGCGATCGATCGCTACGCCGAAGCGGGTGTTGCCGGAATCACCGTGTGGCGGCAATGGCTCGCGGAACGGGATACTGAGCAGATCGGTGAGCGAATCCGGCAAGCTGGACTCGAGATTGTCTCCACCTGTCGAGGAGGCTTTTTCCCATCTACCACAGCGTCCGGTCGCAGCGAGGCGATTGACGAAAATCGGGCCGCTATTCGGGAGGCTGCCGCCCTCGGGGCACCCATGGTGGTTTTAGTCTGCGGCGCGGTTCCCGGGCAGTCTCTTGATTTATCGCGTCAGCAGATCGCTGATGGAATTGCTGCGCTTCTCCCTCTTGCAGAAGAACTGAGCGTGAAGCTGGCAATCGAGCCACTTCACCCAATGTATGCCGATGATCGCAGTGCCATCAATTCGATGGCAACAGCCAATGCGATTTGTGATCAGCTCGACCATTCGCTCGTCGGCATTGCCGCAGATGTCTATCACTTGTGGTGGGACCCGGATCTTGAGGAACAGATCGCTCGTGCTGGAACGAAGGAGCGGCTCTTTGCTTTCCACATTTGCGATTGGCGAACGCCAACCGTTGATCTGCTTAATGATCGCGGCCTCATGGGGGAAGGGTGCATCGATATCCCCCAGATTCGCCGATGGATGGAGAAGTCTGGCTTTTCCGGGTTTCACGAAGTTGAAATTTTCAGCGACCGCTGGTGGGCAAAGGACCCGGGCGACTTTCTCGAAGCGATCCTCCGCGCCTATCGCGAATTTGTTTAGACAATTCTTTCCTGACAAGACCACATGAAAATCGGCATCATCCTCAACGGCGTCACCGGACGCATGGGCACCAACCAACACTTGATACGGTCCATCCTCGCGATTCGCGAACAGGGTGGCATCCGGGTTTCACCCGATCTATCAATCGAGGTCGATCCGATCCTGACTGGGCGGAATGAGAATAAGCTTCGCGCTCTCGCAGAGGCTCACGGAGTCGACCGCTGGACGACTGACCTCGACTCGGCACTGGCTGATCCCGAAAATCAGATCTTTTTTGATGCGAGTTCGACTCTGCATCGCGCCCAGTTTGTCGAACGCGCCGTCGCTGCGGGAAAAGCAATTTACTGCGAAAAACCGACCGCGACTGAGACCAGTGAGGCCCTCCGACTGGCCCGGCTCTGCCGCGATGCCGGAGTCAAGAACGGCGTCGTCCAGGACAAACTCTGGCTCCCGGGCATACGCAAACTCAAGACCTTGATCGATCAGGGCTTCTTCGGGCGCATCCTATCGGTCCGTGGTGAATTTGGCTATTGGGTCTTCACCGGACACGACCCCGACCAACCTGCGCAACGACCGAGCTGGAACTACCGCGCTGAGGACGGCGGCGGGATCATGATCGACATGCTCTGCCACTGGCGTTACCTCGTCGACCAGACTTTTGCCCCGATCAAATCGATTTCATGCCTCGGCGCAACCCATATCGACGAACGAATCGACGAGCAGGGCAGGCCCTACTCCTGCACCGCTGACGATAGTTGTTACGCGACGATGGAGCTGGAAAATGGAGTGATCTGCCAGTTCAACAGCTCCTGGGATGTGCGGGTGCGCCGAGATGATCTTTTTGTGATGAACGTCGACGGGACCCACGGTTCCGCCACGGTCGGTCTCCGCAAGTGCTGGGTGCAGCCGCTCGGGGCGACCCCGAAACCGGACTGGAATCCCGACATTGAGCAGCCGATCAATTTCTATGAGGGCTGGCAGGAAGTGCCAGACGCAACTCAATTTGATAATGCATTCAAAATCGAGTGGGAGCTTTTCATCAGGCATGTCGCCTTGGACGAACCATTTCCCTACGACCTGATGGAAGGTGCCAAGGGAGTCCAGCTGGCGGCTGCAGGCCTGGAGAGCTGGCACGAGCGGCGGTGGGTAGAGCTTGGCACTCTCGAGTGAGCGCAAGGATCGTTCGAAGCCTTTCCGGGAAATCGGTAGACCACAAAAAATACCGGGGACAGGACTCGAACCTGCACACCAAAAGGCACTTGATCCTAAGTCAAGCGTGTCTACCAATTTCACCACCCCGGCGCTGCGCGAAGTAGTGTACTAGAAAGGAGTTGCGGCGCAAGTATCGCCTTGGGAAGCGGGCTTGTAAGATCGATCCTAAATCGTCCGCGTCGGTTGAATTTCGATCCAGATGATTAAGGGCACCCCGAAGCAGAATCGGCCAGCGGACCTTCGGGGACGAAGTTCCCTACCTTTGCAGTCGGATCACCCAAGACGATGCCTCGCTACTCATATCGAGCCACTGGATGATCTTCCCAAACTGGGAGATCACTGAGCTGCTCGGCAACAGAGTCGCTCAACGGCAGATTCCAGGTCGACCAGAAGGGAGCGAGATTCTTGCCGCAGGCTCGAGAGAGGCGGATCACCCACTGATCATTTTTTTCCTGCTGTCCCTGGGGCCACTCTTCTTTAGGCAGTAGGTTGTATTCGTGAAAAGTTGTCTTGAATGGCTCCCAGCCGAATGCTTCCTGAACCATCAGGTAAGTCTCAAGGGCGACCCATACCGACCACTTCGAGTCAAACTGAGCCCCGCTTGCGAAGTAGTCGTTGAGACGCTGACGACGATTGAGCGGCCGGATGGCATTGTGTGTTTCATCTCGATCTTTTCCGATCAACTCTTCGTAGATGTAGACCGACCAGAGATTGCAGGTCGTCTCGCCAGTCCCAGGGAGGGCCCAGAGATTGTGCTGGTGGTTGTGGCCATATTCATGAAAGAAGCCCCAGTTTCCATTCTCGCGAAGACCCTGCGAATCGACGGCAAGAGCTGAGGCACTCCCAATGTGAGCTGCGACCGGGTAACTGCTATGCATCAAACCAGCGGCGGTCTGACGATCGAAAACGAGGCGCTCGGCGCGGTAGTTATCACGACTTACTGGGGCTAACTCTGCGGCGCAGTCAATGATTTCGTCCCAGAGCTCCATCACCGCATCGGGATTGCTGAGGCTTCGAATCTGCTCGCTCGGTAAAGCGAGGATCATACGGGAGCTGGCAAGCTCCGCCCAGGGGGCCGGGTAGTGTCGGATCTGCTCTCGCCACAGACCGATGTCGGTTTCGCCATGAACGTAGAGGGGGGCTTTGACCGCTCCCTCGATCGTGACTTCGATCGAATCATAGTTGGCTTCGCGTGGGACCCGGATTGTGATGAGCCCGCTGAGACCGCTCGAGATAT
>JBCCBR010000344.1:0-4415 GCA_039033935.1 Verrucomicrobiota bacterium | reverse complement strand
GCGCGGGAATGCTGGCTCTGCTTTTGCTGTTGGCGGTTGGGGTTTTGAACCGGGTTCATGGTGCGCACTATCTGTTCTTCATCCGTCCGCACAAATAACGACAGGGTTGTCTGACTCAGCGCTGCCAGAATCGAGTCGAGGCTCGAAATCGCAGCGGCAAATATCCCGGCGAGGATCAGCCCACGCAACATCACCGGCATCTCGGTCACAATCCAGACCGGAAACACATTGTCGGGCTGCTTCGGCTGCCCTCCCTGCCAGTCGATCGCCTTCATCACAACCGGATCAGTCGGAGGATCAAGGCGGTAAAAGACAAATAGAGCCGCTCCCACGAAGAGCATTAGAATTGTGACGAGTTGTCCAATCGAACTCCAGATGATCGCCTTGCGAGCATCACTGGCAGACCGACAGCAAAACATGCGCTGGGCATTCAGTTGATCGACTCCGAAGGCGCTCAGGTTTTGAAAGGGAACCGCGAAGATCGCGACCCAGAAGGTGAAGTTGATTGCCGGATCAAGCGAGGGGTTGAAGAATCGGAGCTTGTTGACCGTCTCCCCATCAAACCCCTCGACCGACGAGGCCACCGAAAACAGAGTGGACCATCCTCCGTCAAAGCTCGAAACCATCCAGAGAAGTGCAGTCAGTCCCCCACCGACAAAAAGCAGAAACTGCATCACATCCGTCCAAATCACTGTCCGCATGCCACCCATCAAGGTCCAGAGGACGGCGACGACTCCGATAATGAGGATGCACCAGTGGAAATCGAGATCGGTCACAATTTTCAAGGGCAGCGCAGCCACGAGCACCCTGACGCTTTGCGCCAGAATCGAACCGATGGTGAAGAGCACAGTGGCAAGACGCTTCACCGCAACCCCGAGCCTTTCACCCATGAAATCGTAGGGGCTGAAAATCTCCTTCTCATAAAAGACTTTCACAAAAACGGTCCCAACAATGATCCGAGCAAGGATGGAGCCGATCGCCCACTGCAGGTAAGTAAAATCCCCGCTCAGCGCCATCACCGCCCCCGGCACCCCGATAAAGGTGACTCCGCTGATTTCCGTAGCGATGATTGAGCCACTGACAGCCGGCCAGGGCAAAGAACGCCCCCCGAGGAAGAAATCTTTGATGCTCGACTGGCGACCACTGAGGAGGTGCCCAACCAGCGTCGTGAAAGCGAGATAGGCCGCCACCACAACCCAGTCGAGCGGCTTGAAGAATTCGTTTAGCTCAGTCATGCATCATGCGGTCGATCGGGCGTCATCCTGACACCGTCAGCATCTCGCTGAAAGAGAAAAAGTGATGCTGCCGGTCCGAGCGTACAGTCGAGAGATTCTCTGTCGTTCGCCGATGAATTTTGCTAGGATCGCAGCATGCCTTGGAAAGAGATCATCGCCGTCATACTTGCATTTGCGATCGGGGCGGGCTGCGCCCGATTCCAGATCCCCCTCCCCGCCCCAACTCACTGGATCGGAGTGGCTCTGATCGTCGCTATCTGGCTCGGCTACACCCTGGTGAAGCAGGCGGCGTGAGAGCTGGCCGAAGCCGACGCGCTCCCACCTTTTAAGATTCCTCTGTACCCTCCGTGTCTCTGTGTGAAAATCTCACCCCCAAATAGCTCAGCTTTTTGGCCATAGGTGCGCCGAAACCTCACTCATCCAACAAATCAGGTCGATTCTGAGCTGTCCTCAGCCGCGACTGTTGAGCCCGCCACTTCGCGATTTCACCATGATGCCCCGAAGTCAGCACTTCCGGAATCGCCATGCCCTGAAACTCAGGCGGACGCGTGTAGTGTGGCGCCTCGAGCCATCGGTTTTCACCTCCAAAAGACTCCTCGGCTGCCGAGGCATCATCTCCCAGCACCCCGGGCACCAGTCGCACCACGGCATCGGCGACAACCGCAGCTGCTATCGTCCCATTGGTCAGCACATAATCGCCGATCGAGAGCTCTTCATCGACGAGAGCCTCAATCACTCGATGGTCGACACCTTCGTAATGGCCACACAGCACGATGAGATGTTCCTCGAGCGCGAGTTTCTCGGCATCGGCCTGTCGAAAGGCCTTGCCGGAAGGGGTCATCATTAACACTCGTGTTTGCTCGCCGCGGAGCGCTTCGACCGCTCGGAAAAAGGGCTCGGGCTTCATCACCATTCCCGGGCCTCCACCATAGGGCAGATCGTCGACCTGACGATGTCGATCATCGGTGAAATCACGGAGGTCATGAAATCCGAATTGCACTTTCCCAGACTCCGCGGCGCGGCCCATGATGCTGCACGAGAGCGGCCCGGCTGCGATTTCTGGAAAGATGGACACGATGTCAATTTTCATGGAGTGCTGGACGGTCGAGCGCCGTCATTCGCTCCACTTCGATACCACTGCCCACTGGGTCTCGCCATCTTCGATCGTGCTGACCGCGAGGGCGACCCGGCGCACCACGAAATCCCCCACTCGTCCCGTGCTTTCAATACGCCGGAGGCTACCAGTGATGACGAGTTGACTCGAAAAGGTGTTCCATTCGCTATCGGCAATAGCGAGATTTCCCTGAACTTCGCCAAGATCTTCGAAGCGATAATCGTCTGTGGTGCCCTGGAGCAGGTCATCGCCATTTCGGATCGCGACGAAGCTCTGGGCCGAATCGCGGGTAGCTCCCGTGACTGCCTCGAGCACTTCCCAGCTCGCTGCGTTCACGTCGATCGACCCACTGCTGAAAATGGAAAAGTAATCCCGCCAGAGCGGCTGGATTCTCGCGACCTCTTCCATTCCTGAAACCAGCAAAACCTGCTCGAGAGAGGTAAACGGCGCATTGGTGGGATAGGTGGAAAACCCCTCCCCCGCATAGAACGCGTTTTCCGCTCCGTTCGGCAGGGTATTGTCGTCTTCGTCGATCCAGTCTCCGATCGATTCCGAGACTCGCAGAGCGGTAGCCGAGTCGAGCCCCCAGATTTCGAAGAGGGTTGCAGTCGTCTCTCGCCACCCCTCCTCGGTCAGATCATTGATCGGGATGCGGCCCTCCTCAGTAGTGATGACGGCCTCAAATCTCCGACTCGGATCAATCTCCTGAAACAGGGCGAAGTCGCCTGGTTCAATCTCGGGATGAAGTGCCAACTCAATACCTGAGTCGGCAATGAGCCCCGCTTCGAACCGCGCCTGCTCCAGCTCGCCGGATTGCCAGGATGTCTGCGAAGACATCCAGAGCCCACCCACGGTCACCGCAAGAATCGTTGTCGCCATCACCACAAGCAAAAGGGCGACCCCCCGCTCCTTCCCAGATCTCGATGCGTTTAGTCGCATCACTGACTCCCTCCTCCGGCGGGATTCCCACCGCTGCCGTTAGCTCCGGGCTGAGCTCCAGGCTGGCCCCCGTTCCCGTTGCCTCGGCCTCCTCCCTGCGGATTACCTCTTCCACCGCCGCCTCCTTTACCCTTGCCGCCACCGTCTCCGCGAGGTCCGCCGGGGCGCGCGCCTTCGCCGCCGCGTCCCCGGTCGCCTCTTTGCCCGGCGTTGCCGGTTCCACCTCTTCCTCCGTTTTGATCGGTCGATTGGGTGGTGCGATTGATGGCTGATCCCGCCCCACCGCCGGCTGCCCCCGAAGCCGCCTCATCGGTCGCGTCGCCATGCGGCTCGGGCATCTCAAAGATGGTTCGCATCGGGTAAATCCTACCGCGATCGACCAGACTGAACTCGAGGAGGCTGGGCGGCGCTTCGTCATCCCACAGATCGAGCCACTCATCCTGCTCCTCGTCCCAATAGCGCCAGGTCGCGGTGGAAACGCCCTGCACCAGGGGGAGCCAGTAGCGTCCATCTTCGTCGATCTGCATCCATTCGTCAGCGCCCCCGCGAAACATCATCCCACCACTATCTTCGGCATCAGGAGCAAAGTCCGAGCGGCTCAGGACGAGATCGAATAGTGGTTCTGCAGCCTCAGCGGCGTAGCGAGGAGATGCGGTCGGGCGCAGTGCGATCACGGTCTCTTCGACGGTGCCGATCAATCGGCCAAAATCGAAGCTGGTCGAGGCGTTTTCGATTGTTAATTCATGGAAGCCAGAAGTCGAATCTTCCGGAGCGGTCACGGTCAGGGTGGAACCATCGGGCAGCGACTCAATCGTCTCGCCCAATAAGCTCATGAATCGATTCAGCTCTTCATCTCGACGATCCGATTCCCTCACCTCGCTCGCTATGTCGCCCGCGCGATAGAGCACGGTCATAACAGCTCCAGAAAGCAGCGCGAGAATGATCATCGCCACGATGATTTCCAGCAGCGAAAAACCTGCCTGAGCTTGCCTGCGCGTGAATTTCCGTTTCATGACTCCGGCTGGTAAACATAGAGGAACATGCGTTCGACCTGATCGCCCCAGGCATCCGTGTAGCTCGCCTCAGCGGTGAGCTTGTAGAGATCCTCGAGGACAGCTCCCTCCCCG
>JBCCBR010000343.1:0-4422 GCA_039033935.1 Verrucomicrobiota bacterium | reverse complement strand
GTTTGACCATCGGAGTCTTAGGCAACTTAGACTGGAGACGGTTGAGATGACAATCATCGCCTGAACCAAATCAACCAGTCTCAACAGAAAGGTTTGCCGGAAAGCCGCTTTGAGTGACCTCCCCAGACCTAACGTTCCGAATAGACGTAGGCGAGCATGGCCAAAAATTCCCCACTTTAGCCTGACTGGTCTTCCTGATTGAGGCGTCAAACCCTTGTCGATCGAAGAGAGCCAGTTCCTCGGTCGCGACGACAAGCATGATCACAACGAAGACCAGTCTCGCGACCCTGCTCTTTGGGGCAGCCGCGCTCACCCTCTCAAGCTTCACGCCCTTTTTCGGGGTGACTGGCGTTGAATTACCCACTCCCACACACGCTTCGTCGGAAGCGGTTCAGCCCGATAAAAGCGGATCCAGAGGCGGCTCCGCAGCCGGAGCCATTGCAGGATCCACCCTCAGTGGAGCAGACCCCAGCCCAGGCGACTCAGATAGTCCTCGCCGCCGCTACTTCTGGTAGCCTGGAGCAATCCTTGACTCCCCTCTCGAAGCTACACGACTCGACGCTTGAACAGAACCGTCGCGAGAGGCGGCAGGTTGATGACGATGGACTGGGCCTGGCCATGAGCATCGAGGTCCTGGCTTGGAATCCCCCCGGCACTTCCGAGGTTGCTCCCACCGTAGGTCTCGGCATCGCTGTTGAGTATTTCTTCGTAAAACCCGGACTCCGGGACACCGAGCCGATATCCTTCGCGAGGCACCGGGGTCGCGTTGATGATCGTGACAACCAGTTCGCCATCTTGAGATCTTCTCACAAACGAAAATAAGCTGTGCTGGGCGTCGTCGTGATCGATCCAGGAAAAGCCTTCCGGCTCATGATCCAGCTCGTGGAGAGCAGGCTCGCTGACGTAAAGCCTATTCAGGTCACCGGTAAGTTGTTGGATTCCTTGGTGTTCGGGATAGTCCAACAGAAACCAGGGGAGACTCTCGGAGTGATCCCACTCGGTTGACTGCCCGAATTCAAGCCCTTGGAAAAGGAGCTTTTTGCCCGGATGCGCAAACATCCAAGCGAGAAACATCCGCACGTTGGCCATCTGCTGCCAGCGATCCCCCGGCATCTTATCGACGATCGAGCCTTTCCCATGGACCACTTCGTCGTGGCTCAGCACAAGGATGTAGCTCTCGTGAAATGCGTAGATCATCGAGAAAGTCGCCTCCCCATGATGGTATTTCCGATGAATCGGCTCGTTCGCCATGTAGCTCAGCGAGTCGTTCATCCAGCCCATATTCCACTTGAAGCCAAAGCCGAGACCACCTGCATCGAGTGGACGCGACACGCTCGGGAAGGCCGTTGATTCCTCCGCGATTGTCATGATGCCAGGACACTCCTCGTAGCAGACCGAGTTGAACTCTTTCAGGAAATTGATCGCGTCTAAGTTCTCGCGGCCACCAAACGCATTCGGGATCCATTGACCCTCTTCGCGGGAATAGTCGAGGTAGAGCATCGAGGCGACCGCATCGACTCGGAGACCGTCGATGTGAAACTCCTCCAGCCAGAACAAGGCATTGCTGACGAGGAAGTTCCGTACCTCGTTTCGACCGTAGTTGAAGATGTATGTGCCCCAATCGGTGTGCTCGCCCTGGCGAGGGTCGGCGTGCTCGTAAAGAGCAGATCCATCGAATCGCCCCAGTCCATGCTCATCTTTCGGGAAGTGGGCGGGGACCCAGTCGACGATTACCCCAATGCCTGCCTGATGAAACGCATCAACCAGGGCACGAAACTCGTCAGGCGACCCAAATCGACTTGTCGGCGCGAAGTATCCGCAGACTTGGTAGCCCCATGATCCGTCGAAAGGAAATTCTGCCACTGGCATCATTTCAACGTGGGTGAAGCCCATGCTGGAAACATAGTCGACTAGCTCCTGCGCCATTTCCAGGTAGGTCAAAAAACGCCCTTCTTCCTCAAATCGCCGCTTCCACGAGCCGAGATGGACCTCGTAGATCGACATTGGGCCATGGTATTTGTCCTCCGCTGCCCTCCGCTCCATCCATTGGCTATCGGACCACTGATACTGATCCAGATCGCAGACGAGGCTGGCCGTCGACTCATTGTTCTGAGAGAAGAAGGCGAAGGGATCGCTCTTCTTCACGACGGTGCCATGCTCTCCAAGTATCTCGAATTTGTAGTGGGCGCCGACAGTGAGATGCGGCACAAAAATCTCCCAGACTCCGCCCCTGTTTCTCATTGGCAGGGTGCGACCGTCCCAGTTGTTGAAATCACCGACCACACTGACTCGTCGTGCATTTGGTGCCCAGACGGCAAACCTCACCCCGGCGATTCCTTCATGGACGCAGGTATGAGCGCCAAGCATGAGCCAGAGCCGCCGATTCGTGCCTTCACCAAAGTAGTAGAGGTCGCCATCCTCAAGCACGGGTCCGAAAGTGAACGGGTCAGCTTTGGGCTCGAAAGTCTCGCCCGCAAACGTCAAGGCGAGTCCGTAGGAAAAACGCTCACTTTCCTCGGGGAATTCCAGCTCAAAAAGCCCACCGGGATCGACTCGATTGAGCGAGTGACGAGACCCGTCAACTTTCTCGAGGACAACCGCCTCCGCATCGGGCCGCATCACCCGAACGACCTGCCCCCCGCCTTCGAGAGGTTGAATCCCCAAATAGCCAAAGGGGTCAGGATGTGCTGCGTTTAAAATCAGGGTCGCCTCGCTAGAGAGGGACGTGACAGAGCTTGTTTCGTCGTCCATAAAGTGCAGTGTTTCGTGTGGCCCGATGGCCTGCGGTGCGATTCGGGCGGTTCACGGATCGAGACCGCAGCCGTCATAGCATCTTCAATGCCATGCCCTTAGCACCTGCAAAACCCCCACGCAAATTCAATCCCGACCCTTTCCCCTACCACGAGGAAATTGAGTTGGAAATCGATTCTCTGGGCAACCTCGGCCAGGGAATTGGTCGCTTTGGTGAAGATCGCTGGGTCGTTTTCGTCCGCTACGCCTTGCCCGGCGAGCGCATCCGTGCACGAGTTTATCGCAACACCTCGAGCTATTCGGAAGCTGATCTGGTAGAGGTGATCACCCCGAGCGCGGACCGAGTCGAGCCACGGTGCAAACACTTCGGGGACTGCGGTGGTTGCCAATACCAGAATTATCGATACGAGGCCCAGTTGGATTGGAAGAAACAGCAGGTCAGTGAGCTGCTGGAGCACATGGCTGGCGTTAGCCACACAGTCGAGGCGGTCATTCCCTCGCCCCTCAAATATGGTTATCGATCCAAGATAACGCCCCATTTTCAAAAGCCGCGCGATGGGAAAATCGGACCGATCGGCTTTCTTCGCCAAGGCAGGAGACAGCAGCTCCTCGACGTCGAGTCCTGCGCCATCGCCTCATCTCCACTAAACCGCGAATTGTCTCAGCTCCGGCTCACGGTCCACCGAAACGCCCGTAACTACCGGAAAGGAGCCACGCTCCTACTTCGCGAATCGGTTGATAGCGAAGTCTGCACTGACCCCACAGAGATGTGCGAGCAGGATGTCGGCCCGATTCGTTTCAGCTTTCACGCTGGGGAATTTTTCCAAAACAACCCGGGCATTTTGCAATCTTTCGTTTTGCATGTTGCGAAAGAAGCCTCTGCCAACGGTGCCGTTCGGCATCTGGTCGACGCCTACTGCGGAGCTGGGCTTTTCAGTCTGTCGTCCTCTGGCCAGTTTGAAAGCTGCCTTGGGATTGAGATCAGTGAATCGTCAATTGATTGGGCTCGGAGAAATCAAGAGCAGAACGAAATCGAAAATTGCCGATTCATTCAGGGCGATGCCGCAAATATCTTTGCGGAAGTATCGACCCATCCCGATGAGACTGCTGTGATCATCGATCCTCCGCGTAAGGGAAGCAGCGAGGCATTTCTGCACCAGCTGATCGATTTCAATCCGATTCGAGTGGTCTACGTGAGCTGCAACCCTTCGACTCAGATGCGGGATCTTAATGAGCTGCTGGGCCGCTACAAGATCTCGAAAGTGCAGCCATTTGATCTCTTTCCCCAAACCAGGCACCTCGAGTGCGTGATCACGTTGGAAAGGTGCTGAGGCGACGCGCTTTTGCCGGAGCGGGGTCAAATCCGAGGATCGAGAGGAAGTCTCGGCCACGTTTTTTCAAACGCGGCTACAAGCCAGAGCGCTCTGCTCAGGCAGGGAGCTGATCGGCCATTTCCTCCTCCGTAAGCGTCTCGCTCATCCGGGTCGAGGGAAAGGAGTCATCGGCTTCAGTGATGGCGAGATCCTCCTCCGATAGGGAAAACCACTCGGACTCTTCCTGGTCTTCGAAGAGACGCTCCGTGGTGTAGCTCACACCAAGCTCAAACGAATTTTCAAACGGGTCGTTGAAGTCAGTCATTTCGGTTTTGATGATACTTAAATCTGATGAAAT